>JACQVP010000106.1 GCA_016209715.1 Candidatus Omnitrophota bacterium | reverse complement strand
TGGTATCTCGAAGACCTTAAATTCAACCCGGACCCCGAAAAAAGAATTTCGCTGGATGCCGCGCTGCTCTTGCCTTTCACCGATTCCTTCGGAGACAGCCCTTACGAAGCGATCAGCCCTTATGCGATTCATCCCCGCCACATCGATTGGGATTTGGTCCGTTATCCGGGCATGCCCGAAGGCCTGGATCCCCGGGGACGTTATCATTGGTTTAAAGAGACCCTGGCCGCGACCGATCCCGAATTCCAGGCTTTTCTGTCTTCGCCGGTGATCGACAAACTCCGGGAATACGCCGACGTGAAGGCCATCTTTGCCTTGCGCGGCCCGCAAGACGGCCCCGCTCAGGACAGCGCCCTCCGCGCCCGTCCGGAATATGCGGATTTGGTGGGGACGCCGGGTGAGGCACGGGATTTCGGTTATTACTTGTACGAACAGTTCATCGCGCACCGGCAATTGCGCGAAGCGGTCTCCTATGTTTATGAGAAATTGGGCATTCGCATGGGCTTTGACATTCCTTTCTTCCCGAGCGACCGCGGCGCCCTGGCCTTCCACCATCCGGAGGATTTTTTCTGGGAAGAGGTCACGGAGCCGAATAGGGCGAAATTCCGCCGGATCAAAGCGCCCCGTTATGACAAGGGGCATCCCGCTCACGCCCAAACCTGGTGGGGCCAGGGCCTCTGGAATTATCCCGAATTGCAAAAAGTGGACTACGAACCGATTCTCGCGCCTTTCCGGTTTTGGCGGGACATGGGCTTCCGCATCGCGCGCTGGGACGCGGCGCACATGGGCCCCCACGATCTGCACAAGGCCATGAATGACCAGGACCTGAAAGGCCAGGATTTTCTCCTGATTCCGGAGCAACTGGGCGGTACCGTGGAGGGAAAGGACAACGATCGCGAGAGTCTATTGCGGAACGGCGGGCTCCTTTATCACAATCCGGAGTATTTCGCCGAGGGGGGGTATGAAGGGCTGGTCGGGACCACCGTTTGGCACCGCGGAGATTATTACTTTCGCGTATCCTCGACGCACGACAGCCCGCGGATGACCTGGATTTACCGCAACCTCGTCGGCCCCAGCGATAACCCGGAAATCGAAAAGCTCAAAATGACTTCGGTCCACCGCGAATTGGCCTTGACGATGGAAGGGTACACGTTCGTGCAGGGGGACGAACGCGGGCACGGCGGGCAGGGTAAAGACGACATGCGGCTCAATATTCCGTTGACCGCGGACGAACTGGCCAAGGGAAGAAAAGAATGGCATTGGGACATGTTCAGTCCCATGGACGAATCGGCGGCGCGCTACGATCTGCGCCCCGAAATTGCCCGTTTGGTGAGATTGCGCAAAGAGCATCCCGTTCTGCGCCGGGCCGGCACGCTCGACTACATTTGGAACACGCAATGGAACAAAGGGGTGAGCAGCTTTGTCCGCAGATCTTCAGACGAAACCATCCTTGTCATCAATAATTTGAGCGGCGTGACGCAAAAAGGCGAGCTCGTGTTCTCGGATCATCCGGAGGATGCTTTGTCGATGGCCGGCTTGGGCATCCCCGCGGACCGCGCCTTCCGGGTGCTGGACCTCCAAACCGGACGCGACATCGAGATCACGCCCAAGGACCGTCAGTTCTATTTTGAACTGAAACCGGGCGAGGCCCACATCCTCGATCTGAAGTCCGTCCGTCCGGTTTCACAATCCCTCGGAGAGGAATTCCTGTACCGGACGCTCGCGGCCAATATTCCGGATTTCATTTCTTTTGACCCTCAGGGAAAGCCGGCCCTGTACGCAGGCGGGAGGAACACTCATTTCGGGGACCAGGAGTGGGGGCGCGACTTCGCCATCAGCATGATCGGCCTGAATGAAATGGCGCGGGCGGGGGAGTTCATCGAATTTCCGGAAGGCCGGCGTTCCGCCAAGGAAGTGGCGGCCGATCTGATCCGGCGTTGGGCGGGAATGGACCCGGAAGGCCGGCAAGGGATGGACCCGCACGATCGCCGCCGCATCAACCCGTGGCATTCGAGCGGCGACGTCATGTACAACGTCATCAATTGGTACGGCGATTACAACCGGAACACCGTCGACGCGCCGTTGTGGTTCGTGGAGGCCGTCTTCAAATATGTGGATGCGACGGGCGATGCCGCGATCCTCAGGGAAAAGACGCGCGACGACCGCAGCTTGATCGACATCCTCGGCGACATCATCGACCGCCTGGCCATGACTGACGATGCCGAATTCACGCGGCGCGGCATCCAGCCGGCGAGCATCCGGCGGGACGCGAAAACCGGCTTTCTTCTGGTGCCCCGGAAGAAGTACACCTGGATGGACACCGATTTCACCGAACGGCAGGGTTACCCCGTTGAAATCCAGGCCCTCTGGTTTAACGCGCTTAATCGCTACGCGGAAATGACGGAAATGGCCGGCCGGGCGGGAAGCGAGAATGCGGCGAAGGCCCGGCGTTTGGCCGGGCAGGTGCGGGAGAATTTTCTCAAATATTTTTGGCGGGCTGACAAAAATCATCTCTACGATGTTTTGGGCACCGACGGCGTCATGACGGCGGAGGAGTCGGTGTCCCGAGGATGGAGAGACGGCGACAATCAGCCCAATCAGCTTTTCGCCGTTTATTTCGGCCTGGTCAGCGGCCGGGAAGCGGCGGGCGTGCTCGAGGCGGTCGAGAGAGAACTTTTGATTCCCGGCGCTCTGAGAAGCCTGAGCCCGAAGAGTTCCCGCTACCGGCATGATTTTGAGGTCGCGGAAAGGGACGGTCTGCATAAGAATGCCGCCTATCACAGCGGCTTGGGCTGGGTTTGGCTCTATCCGTTTTATTTTCTTTCCGCGGTGAAGGCGGGCGTTTTGACGCGCGAAAGCGCGCAGCGGCGCATGAAAGCCGATTTGGAGCCGATCGTGCGGTACAATCCCCGGAAAAGTCTTCCCGAACTCCTGAGCGGCGACGCTTACGGCGGGAGCCATGCCCGCCGAGGACCGGACGTCCAATCGTGGAGCGTGCTGGCGACCATCGGAGCGCTTCATCAATTGAGCGCGGCGCCTCAAGCCTCGTCAGTCGGGGCCGAATACCGGGGAAATCCGCAAACCATCGAGTCCTCGCTCCGCGAAGGATTGCCGGATCGGTTTCTGCAACGGGTCCGGGACGTGAAAAACATGTCTGAAATCCTTCATCGCGCCCTTCTCGGATTGGACGCCAAAGCCCTGAACAGCCCCGCCCGGGTGAAGAAAGCGATTTGGGAAAAACTCACGGATGAATTCAATCTGGTTTTCCAGGGCGGTCTCTTTACGCCGCGGGAGGAAGTCGAGCTCCAGCGTGAGCTTTATCATGCGTTGACCGCGCAAAAAATCATTCTCCGCCCTTCGAAACGGAGGCCTCGCGGACTTCCGTCCCTCCCGTCGTTGCCCGTGGACAATGAGCGGCGCGTTTTCCTGGTCGATTCCTTGCTGAAACAACTGGCCAATCCGGACGAGGAAGGGCGCACGGTCCAGGCGCGGACGCTGGCCGAGGCGGGATTCGCCGAGGCCGATCTTGCCGACTTGCGTCAGGTATTCGGGCCGGGCGGACAGCGGATGGGCTGGATTTTCGCCCATGCTTGGGAGGCGCAGACGGTTTACGCTTATTTCCGGGACCTCACTTCGCCGCGCGTCGATTTGCTGGCCTACCGGCGCCCGACCTGGATTCCTGAAAGCGTTTATCCGGGGTTGCGGCTGAGCCGGGAGGGCGACGAAATCGTTCTGAATCCGGAACCCGCTCGGGAGGAATGGTTGGCGTTTGATTACACCGGACATGCCAGATTCATCGCCGCTCCGCCGGCGCAGTCTCTCGGGCAGGAGAGGCTCATCGAACGCAAACTTTTTTCGACGGCAGCTTGGAGCAAAATTTTGGAAGAAACGGGAGGACGGATGGCGCGGGACCTGGCGGCGCTGATCGGTCCGGACCGCAAGATCGTGATTCATCCGGTGGGAAGTTCATTTTACTTGATGGATCCCGGCGGCCGCGTTCCCTTCGATAGAGTCGGGGATCTGGACGTCTTTATTTCGGTCGATGACACGCCGGGACAGGCGCCCGCGCGTTTGCCCGGAGATTGGGAAAGGGCCGTGAAACAAGCGTTTTACCGCCATCTGACTGAAACCCTGGCGCCTTTGAAGTTTCGCCTCGAAGAGGGCGCGGCGCCTCCGCACACGCTCGAACCGCAACGGTGGATAAAACGCGGCCGGTCGGAGAAACCGCTCCAGCTTTTCGTGCACCACAATGTCGATTTCGTCAAAGACCAGGCCTATCATATTTACCTCATGGCGGAATCGCTCCGGGAATTCGACGGCGATTTCGAGCGTGACCGCGACTGGGATCTCTTGCTGAAGCGCTATCTCCGGCTGGAGTCATTTTTGGGGAGCGAGGTGCCCGCCTCGTCCGCGTCCGGCACTCCGGAGCCGCGGATCCGGAAGCGTTACCTCGCGAAAGGGGCGCCCGAGGCCAAGGCGCTCCTGGCCCTGGCCGTCGAAAGCGGCCGGCTGGAAGATTTCAGCCGATACTTTACCGGCAAATACCGCGCCTTGTTCGACCCGAAGCGCAAGACGTTTCCCGAGGCCGAATACGCGGTATGGGAAAAGGATTTGCTCCCGGCTATCGAAGTCCATATGGCGCGGATGGATCGGGGCACGGCCTCGAGCCTGGGGTTGGCCGGGCTGGCGAATGATATTTTCGAGAAAAAGTTTCAGAATCAGGGGCGTCGCAAAAGCAAAGTTACGCCGGCCGAGATCCTCGCTTTCCTGCAGGCCCTGGTGCGGGTGTACCGGTCCGGAGACGACGTTCGCGACCGGGAATTTCATAGACGGATGATCGCCGAGTTGCGGCAGAGTCCCGAGACCCGTTACATCACCTTCGAGACGCAGGTGGATTTGCATCTCATGGCCATCGAGAGCGTGATCTCCGTGACCGAGATCATCGAAAAATATTCCGCGAAGCCGGCGAAAACGAAAACCGCCCCGGTCCCGCTCCCCACCAAGTTGATGGAAGTTCATCTCACCCGCATCGAGGCCGGCCAGACCTTGCCCGTCGGCCGGGAGGAATTGCGGCGGGTTTACCGCGCTTACTACAACCTGGGCCGGGAAGGCCAGCGTCCGACACCGCTTCGCATTGCCAGACAAACGGGCCTGGAGGCGCAGGACATCGAAGAGGCGCTCGAGTTTTTGAGCCGCCGTCTGAAAGATTTGAATTATGAGCCGCTCCCGACCTTGATCGCCCAGAGTCTCGGCCAATCGCGTCTGAATTTCACCGGAAAGTTCCGGGAGGCCATGGCAGCGGCCCTCGCCGAAATCAATCGCCGGCATCCGGGCGGCGTCCTGTACGTCTCGGTTGCGCCTCTGAGCAGTTACGGCGGCGGTGAGGCGATGGAAGGATCGGACCTGGACGGCCTGACCGTGTTTTATCGCGGTCTGGACCCGGCGCAGGCGCGGGAGGAAATGGAATTCTTTCAAAGCTCCCTCCGGCAAGCCGGGGCGCGGGTTCCCTTCGCCGATTTCGGAGGGACGCATTATTATCAGGACCTCGCCTGGATCGATGTGGACGCGGTCAAAGAGATCATCGAGCGCGCCGTGACGCTGGGAGGCGGCCGGATGGACATGAGCCGTCTGGCCAGCAACGAGGAGTTTTTTCAAGTCCTGCGCACCGAACTCGCCGGGCGCGCTGAAAATTTTTTGACGGTTTACGGAACTCCCCTTTCTTTTGAAACGGTGCCGCGCGCCGAGAGCGGCCTCATCCTCAACGAAGTCGCCCGCATTTTGACCGCCCGGGAGAGGTATCAGGAACAGCATCCCGAGAAACGAGAAGCGCGGCGGCTTCTTTTTTCCTTGGAACGGCATTGGACGGGGCCCGAAATAGAGCAGGTGGCCCGGCTGCATCGGGCGGGAATACAAAAACAGGAGGCGCCGGTCCCCTTGGAGGATGGATTGAGGCGCGAATTGGAGGGCCACCGTCTCCTCAGGAGGATCGACGGGGATCTTTACGCGTTGGCCTGGTCCGGCACGAACGCTCGAATTCAAACGATGTCCGGAGCCAGCCTGGGCGCGCAGGAAGAGGATCAGGCGGTTTCCCTGAACCTGCCCAAATTCGGCGAGGTCTGGGTCCCCGCTGAATTTTCGAAGGCGATTTCGAAAGGGACGCAAGTCATCGTCCGCGGCAGCAATGCCGACGTCCGGAACATTTTTGAGTCGATCCGCCGCGGAGACGCGGTGGTGCTGACGGGAAGATTCCATGAGGTCCGGCGGGCATATTCGATCTTGGCGAACCGCAAGGGCGAACTCGCGCGCCTGGGGCCGGTTGACGGGGAGACCGAACTGGATCGGGCCCGGTCGGAAAAGGCGTGGTTGAGGACCGTGCTTTCCCGTCTGATGATCGTCGCGCAAGGCGAGACCTTCAGGAACATCGCGGGTGCCCCGGATTTGGGAGTTATCCATCAAGCCTTGGACACCCGCGGCGAAGAATGGAACGGCCGGAGTATTTTGATCCCCGTGCGGACGGTTCTGGGAATGATCGAAACCCGGCGCCGCGCGCGGGAAGGCGTGGAAATCGATGTCCTGGGTTCCCGCGTCCTCGTGCGCCCCACGGTGCTCGTTCCTTTCGAACAGGAAATGATCCGGATGATTTACGACCGGCTGGATCTGCGCGAAGGAGACACGGTCCTGGACATGGGCACCGGCACTGGGGTCCTGGCCCTCGTAGCCGCCGAGAAGGCGCGCGATCTGGGGCTCAAAAAGGTCCGGATCATCGCCACCGACATCAATCCGGAAGCCGTCGCAAACGCCCGCGAAAACGTGGAAAAATTTGGTCTCGGCGGCGTCGTCGAAGTCCGCGGTCCCGGAAATCTATTCGAGACCGTCAAAGACCTGCGATTCGACTGGATCATCTTCAACGCGCCTTGGGTCCGCGGCGAAGCTCGCCGGCTTCTGGATCGGGCGATTTATGACCGGGACTTGGAAACCATACGGGCGTTTTTGGCCGAGGCTCCGTCTTATCTCACGCAACGCGGCCGGCTTCTGCTCGAATATTCGGATTATTCCGACTTGGGGGGCTATGCCGCTCTGACGCAATTGCCGGAATGGCTGCGGCAAAGCGGGCTCGAAATCGCAGGCAGGCATGACAAACCGGCGAACGGTCAGCCGGCCGGCCGCCGCGCTCGGGCCAAGACGTTGGCGGAACGGCAGCAAGTGTCCTTGTATGACATCCGATCCGCGTCGAGTTTGGGTCAATCGGAGGCCGTCGACGAAGCTTGGAAGGACATGCTCCGGCTGTGGCAACCGCCGGCGTCCGAGCAACAGGGGATCGAAGACGAATTGCGCCTCATCGGAGACCGGGCGTTGATCGCCGTCATTTGCAACATGGACATGCTGCGGGGGCCGACGATGGAATTGGTGCTCAAGCAGATGATCCGGGAGCACCGGCTGGATCTCACGCTCGGGGTGATCTCCGCCGGCATGTCTCCCCGGCTGGAACTTCCCGCAGGGGCGGGGATCCGGAGCCCGATCTCGCGTTCGGTGTTCGGCGCGGCCCGCGCCTTCGGGATCGATCTCAGCTTGCTGAAACCAACGGCGGCGCGATTTTTCTCGAAGCCGTTGGATCGCCGCATCGCGGAGCGGGCGGATCTCATTCTCGTGGCGGAAGAATCCATGCGCGACCAAATTCTCGCGCAATTCGCCGGGATCCCGAAGATTCGGGACAAGGTCGTCGCATTCGCCGAATTGCAGGGAAGTGAAGGGGACTTGCCGGACGCGGTCAATTTTGCGTTGGTCGGAAAGGTGCTGGGTGAAAATTTTGGGACCCTGATGCAAAAGGCCTTTCGAAATGCCTCGAGCCTGGGGCAGATTGAAATTGAGGCGAGTCGGAGTCTGCCGCCGCAAGTCGGACAGCATTTGTCGAATCTTATGGAGAATATTCCTCCGCATGGGCGCGGCACGGTTCTTTATGTTTTGACGGAACTGATCCAGAATATTTTGTTGTGGGGATTTGCCGGGGGGCGGGAACGCCGGCCCATTCATTTTGCCTGGGATTTTCATGACGGAGGCGCGACATTTACCATACGGGATTCGGCCAATCCCTTCGATCAAAATGCGGCCATTCAGGCGGCGGCTGAGGAAGCGGAGAAGTTGGCCCGAATGGACCCGGAGGAAAGCTTCGACTATTTAGCGGCAAAGGAGGAGGCCTATCAGCGAGAGCGGGGCCGCTCCGGCGGGATGGGGTTTCTCACTCTCGCAAGGATGGTCAGTTTGACTGGGCATTCCGACCGAGGCATTGAACTGACCTATGCGCCTTTAGAGGGCGGCAATGAGTTGCGGATGCGGGTGAATTACGCATCTCTTCGGGCGTTTATCGAAAGCGATAAAAAAGAGGGGGAGCAGGCTGCGTCTTTGGGGCAAGAAAAGGTATCTTTTAGAGTTCCGGACATTAGGACCAAAGAGGCAGTCCCCATGGAAATGCCGGCCTGGCTGGCGAAAGGTCTTCCGGCGGTGAATGGAGGGGTGTCCGTTCGTTCGGAAGTATCTACTATTATTGGAGTTACAAAAGGATTTGTGAGATTGTATTCACCGGCATTGACTCGCGTGTATGTCGATGCGCTGGAGCCGGTCCTGGAAATGCTGGCTTCGCGAAGATCCGGGCGCACGAATTCCGATCCTGCTGTGGAATCCTTCAATCGGAATATGGACTGGTATCTTGCCGGCGCGGCCGTGTCTCCGTCGGCCGGAAATATAGCGGTCTTGGTCGAAGGCCGGATATTCCGGTCAGCCAGCGAAGAGGAATTGCTCCGGTTGGCGGAGCGCTTTGAGCGCGGCGACCTGTTGATGACTTGGTGGAACCAGCCCGGCCAGCCGATGAGGCGCCGGATGAAACCCGCCTAATTGTACGCTTTGATCCGATATTTGATCCCTCGGGGCATTCAAGTCCGCGACGTGCAGGCCCAGACTCTCAGCCCGTCGATCGCGCGGCAAAAAATTGGCAAGCACTATCAGCAAGGGATTTACGTCACGAGCGGTTCCAAGCGGGCCGGCGATATCAAAGTCTTTTTCCCTCTGGACCGTTTCCGCTTGGATCTGAAAGCCTTCCGTCAGGCCGGCCTCAATCCGCATCAAGTGGTCGCCTTGTTGAGGCAAATTGCCGAGGTCTCGGATGAGACGCTGCGCCATCGCCTTTACGAGACCGTTCTTGGGGCCGATTTCGACGCGGGCAGCGGTTTCTGGCTGGTCGGGAGCGGCCTGATCGCGGCCATCAAAGAACGTTACGAAGCCCGCCGGGCCCTGGAGCGCGCCGCTTGAGGCCCGCTTCTCTTACCGATCCGATTTTTCCCTAGTCGGTTTTTCCCATCGCTTATATAATTCAAGGCCATGTGCGGAATTGTCGGCTACATCGGCCCCAAAAAGGCCCTTCCTATATTAATGAACAGCCTAGGCCGGCTCGAATACCGCGGCTATGACTCGAGCGGGATAGCTGTTCTGGCGAACGGGGTACCGGAAAGCGTCTTGACCGTGGTCAAGGAAAAAGGCAAGCTCAGCCGATTGAGAGACAAGCTACAAAGGCAGGAGCTCAACGGCTTCGCCGGCATCGGCCACACCCGCTGGGCCACGCACGGCGAGCCCTCGGAAAGAAACGCCCACCCCCATCTCGACTGCACGCGGAAAATCGCGCTGGTGCATAACGGGATCATCGAAAATTACGCCGAATTGAAGAGCCGGCTCTCCGCCAAGGGCCACCGGTTTCAATCCGATACGGACACCGAGGTCGCGGTGCATTTGGTCGAGCACCACTGCGCCGAGGGGCTAAAGTCCGGAAAGAAAGACGGGGTCTTGGGAGCTTTTCAAAAGGCCGTTTCCGAAATGGAAGGTTTTTTTGCCTTCGTCCTGCTGTCGGTCTATGAGCCCGGCGCGATCTATGTCTTTAAAAGGTCCAATCCGCTCGTGATCGGCATCGGGGACGGAGAAAATTTCGTCGCCTCCGACGCCCCGGCCGTGCTGTCGTACACCAACCGGATGATTTATTTGGATGACAATGAATTCGCGCGCGTGACCGCGAAGGCGGTGGAGGTGCGCCGCGCGGACACCCTCGCGCTGGTCCGTAAGGCCGTCACGCGCATCAGCTGGACCATCAGCCAGGCCGAGAAAGCCGGATTCCCCCATTTCATGCTCAAAGAGATCCATGAGCAGCCCCAGGTGGTCGAAACCATCCTCAAGGAAAAGCTTCGCGCGGGAAAAATTTGGTTCGACAGTATCGATCAGCGGGTGGAGTCGCGTTTGAAAAAGATTGAGAAAATCCACCTCGTCAGCTGCGGCACCGCCTATCATGCCGGGCTGGTCGCGAATTATATGATCGGCGAATGCGCCCGGTTGCCCGTAGAGGCGACGGTTTCGAGCGAATTCCGGTACGAGGACCCGATCGTCGGGCCGAAAGATCTGGTGATCCTGATCACGCAATCGGGCGAGACGGCGGACACGCTGGCGGCCCTCCGGGAAGCAAAATTGAAAGGCGCTTTCACTCTGGGCATCGTGAATGTTGTCGGAAGCACGATTGCCCGGGAATCGGATTGCGTCATTTACACCCACGCGGGACCCGAGATCGGAGTGGCTTCGACCAAGGCGTATTTGGCGCAATTGCTGACGCTCGCCCTTTTCTCGATTTATATCGGAAAGGTCCGGGGCCAGCTTTCCCCCGGCCAGATGCGCGAGTACATTCGCTGGCTTCAGAAATTGCCGGGCCAAGTCCGGGAAACGCTCGCGCAACAGTCCCGGATCAAACAATGCGCCCGCTTGCTTTTCGAAAAGAAGAATTTTCTTTATTTGGGCCGCGGCTTCAATTTTCCGACGGCGCTGGAGGGCGCTCTCAAATTAAAGGAAATTACCTACTCTCATGCGCACGGATATCCGGCCGGAGAAATGAAGCACGGCCCGATCGCCCTCATCGACAGCAATCAGCCGGTCATCTGCCTCTCTCCCGCTTCCAAGACCTACGACAAAATGGTGAGCAACATCCAGGAGATCCGGGCCCGGCAGGGAATCATTGTCAGCGTGGCCACCCGGGGTGATGCGGAGATGGAAAAAATTTCCCGTGCCACTTTTTTTATCCCGCGCACTCTGGAAATCTTTTCGCCCATTTTGACGGTCATCCCCCTGCAGTTGTTCGCTTATTTCGTGGCGGTCCTAAATAAGCGGGATGTCGACCAACCGCGAAATCTCGCTAAGTCCGTCACCGTCGAATAGATCCCGAGGATCACAAATTTTCCTAAAATACCCCTTGCGGAAGCACGGTACATGTCCTATAATTCAATTCAGAGAATAAAAGAGCTAATTGAAAAGTCAGCTGCACGTTTCTTCAGATAGCTAAAATAATCTCTTGACAGAATTTGCGGGTTTGATATTATTTGCACCTGCCCGCAACAAGGCAAATTTGAAATCCCTCAAAAAGCACTTTCAAAAAAAGTGCTTTTTTCTTCGGTAAACCGAAGGTATTTCCAAACGTAGAAAATACCGAGGGGTTGTTTTTTCTTAACGGAAAAAATACTGTTCTTTGAAAAGAAATTAGTGCGGAGAGCCAATGTTTCAAGCTTTGGTCCCGTGGGCACTGCGCAGGCCGCAAGGCAGGCGCTGGTGGAAACGGGGCGAAACTCTACTATGGAGAGTTTGATTCTGGCTCAGAACGAACGCTGGCGGCGTGGATTAGGCATG
>JACQVP010000105.1 GCA_016209715.1 Candidatus Omnitrophota bacterium | reverse complement strand
TTGGATAGAGCACAGGCCTCCGGAGCCTGGTGTTAGAGGTTCAAATCCTCTCGGGCGCGTATTTTTTTTGAAAGGGGATTCGAAGTTGAAAAAGGAAGTTCCGGGAGAAGACCTCACTCCCGAAAAGCCCGATTTTTCCCTGCCCATGACCCCGAAGCCGGGGTTTCGCTTGCTCTTCTATCTGGTCCTGCTGATTCCCGCCGCGGTGGTGATCTTTCTTCTGGCCCGCAAAGTCTATGACGCGCAGATCCGCGAAAAAGTGATCGAACGTTTGAAATCCGACAGCCGGGTCGCGGAGGTCATCGTGACCAAGACCGAGTTGGAGGAAAAGACCGGCAAGATCCTCACCACCCTCAAGTTTCTGGAATACGACGTGGAAGGAAAGCCGCTCTCGCCCAAGTATTTTACTTTTTACGGCAATGTCATTCAGTTTCAGGCCTTGGTGATTCGCTTTCAAGACGGACTTGTGGAAGCCGGCGACAAGGTGAAGGGAAAAAGCGCCTATATCTTCCTGAAGGCGTTCGTCCTGAAAGACAAGGAGACCCAGATTTTCCCGATCACGAACGTTTATGACATCCCGCGGGGGTACAAGATCGAGGGGCTCATCAATCCCTACGAAGAGACCCTGTGGCGTGAATTCTGGAATTACGCCCTGAACCCCGACCGGCGCGCGCGGGAGGGCATCAAGAATGCCCAGATAGAGGCGCCCGGCTCGCTTTTTCTTCCCGGTACGATTTACACCATCCGGATCGAACATGACGGCGGGATGCGTATCGACGCCCAGCCGATCCCCCAAATTCTCCGCGGCGAAAAGATAGAATGAAGCCGTGGGGCGTTGAAATGAGATGACGGAAAATACCCGTTTGCGGCTTTCCGATTTCGATTACGCGCTTCCCGCCGAAAGGATCGCCCAAGAGCCGGTTCTTGACCGGACGCAGGCCCGGCTGATGGTGCTCGACCGGGCTACCGGACGGATCGAACATCGCCGGTTCAAAGACCTCGCCGAGTATCTCCGCCCCGGCGATTGCCTGGTCTTGAACGACACCCGGGTGATCAAGGCGCGGTTTTTTGGCCGTAAGAAAACCGGCGGCAAGGTGGAGATCCTTCTCCTCAAAGATCAGGGCCAGCATGAGTGGGAAGTGCTTCTTCGGCCGGGCGGCCGGTTGAAACAAGGGGCCGAAATTGTTTTGGACGAGAACGGCGTGGAATTGCGGGCCTTGGTCCTGGAGGGACCCAGGCAGGACTCGGGGCTGAGGAGGATCCGGTTTTTTGGGACGGACGATATCGACCGGGCTCTGGACGCGCTGGGCCGCGTGCCTTTGCCGCCTTACATCGACCGGCCCGACACGGAAATCGACCGCGAATTGTATCAGACCGTGTTCGCCGCAAGGCGGGGGGCCGTGGCAAGTCCCACGGCCGGGCTGCATTTCGACCGGGCCCTTTTGGATGATTTGGGCGCCCGGGGCGTGGAACAAGTTTTCATCACGTTGCATGTCGGTTACGGGACCTTTCAGCCTGTCGCGCTGGAAGAAATCGAAAGGCACCGGATGCACCCCGAAGAATATTTTATTTCGCCCGAAAGCTCGGAAGCGGTCTCCCGGGCGTTGTCCGAAGGGCGGCGCATCGTCGCCTGCGGGACCACCGTCGTCCGGACGTTGGAGGCGACGGTGAGGCCCGACGCGAAAGGGAGCCCCATGATTCCGGCGGAGAGCGGCCTGGCGTCTTTGTTCATCCACCCTCCTTTTGAGTTCCGGACGGTGGGCGCGATGATCACCAATTTTCATTTGCCGCGAACGACGCTTTTGATGCTGGTGTCGGCTTTCGCGGGGACCGACCGCATTCGCGCCGCGTATCAAGAAGCCATTTCAGAGGGGTACCGTTTTTATTCCTATGGCGACGCGATGCTGATCCTATGAAACTTCATTTTGAACTGACCGGGAAAGATTCCGGGACCCAGGCCCGGACAGGCCTTGTTTCCACCGCGCGGGGCGGGTTCCTGACCCCGGCCTTCATGCCCGTGGGGACGCAGGGCACGGTCAAGACGTTCACGCCGGCCGAACTCGAGGACATTGGCGCCGAGATCATCCTCGGAAACGCGTATCATCTTTACATCCGTCCGGGCATCGATATAATCAGGCGCGCCGGAGGATTGCACCGGTTCATGGCCTGGAAGCGGCCGATGCTCACGGACAGCGGAGGCTATCAGGTTTTTTCGCTTGCCCGCCTTCGTAAAGTGACGTCGGAAGGCGCCGTTTTCAATTCTCATTTTGACGGCAGGGAGCTTCATTTCACGCCGGAGCTCGTCGTTGAGATCCAGGAAGCGCTGGGAAGCGACATCGCCATGGTTTTCGACGAGTGCCCCCCGTACACCGAGAACAAAGGCGAAGTCCGGAAATCCCTGGACATCACGGTGGCTTGGGCGAGGCGGTCGGTCGCTTGCCATTCGCTCGAAAACCAGGCCTTGTTCGGCATCGTGCAGGGCGGTTTTTTTCCGGACTTGCGCCGGGAGTCACTCGAACGGACGGCGGAACTGGGATTCGACGGGCTGGCGCTGGGAGGTTTTGGGATCGGCGAGCCGGAAGGCCGGATGTACGAAGTGCTTTCGGATATCGCCGGGCGGATGCCGGAAGACAAGCCGCGTTACCTGATGGGGATCGGGACGCCCCTCGACATCTTGGAGTCGGTCGGCCTCGGCATCGACATGTTCGATTGCGTCAATCCGACGCGGTACGGCAGGAACGGCAGCGCTTTCACCCGGCGGGGCAGGATGGTCATCCGGAACGGGAATTACGCCGAGGATTTCCGTCCCCTCGACGAATCCTGCGGCTGTTACGCCTGCCGCAATTTTTCGCGGAGCTATCTCCGGCACCTTTTCAACTGCAATGAAATCCTGGGGCCGCGGCTGCTTTCCCTTCACAACGTGTATTTTTTTCTCGAATTGATGAAGGAAATCCGCCGGGCGATCGGGGAAGGGCGTTTCCGTGAATTCAAAAAGGATTTTGAGACCGGATACGACCGTGACTCAAGATGACCCCGAGTTGTGACTCGGGGCGATAATAACTTAAACCCCTGTGCCGCTTGGCCCGGGAACATAATCAGCCCAGAACTTGAGGTTTTGGGCGAAGGAGGTGAATATGCCAGCCAGTGAAGCCAATCCTGTTGTCGCGTTTATGCCGCTCGTCCTGATGTTCGTGATCTTTTATTTCCTGCTGATCCGGCCGCAGCAGAAGAAGGAAAAAGACCGGCAGAAGATGATCGCGGCCCTGAAGAAGGGAGACCGCGTTGTCACCTCGGGGGGCATCCTCGGAACGGTGGTCGGCGTGAAGGAGGACGTTGTGGTCCTGAAAGTGGGAGACGGAGAAACCAAGATCGAATTCCTGAAGAGCGCCGTTTCCAGCCTGGCCGGCTCCGAAAAAGCATGAAAGATTTTTTGCTCCCGGCCGTTAAAACGCTATAATACACCGTTCGCAACAGCCGAAGGACAGACCGTGGACAAATATTTCAAATGGAAAGTGCTGCTGGTGGTCGTGCTCGTCTTCCTGGCCGCCTGGCAGATTTATCCCCCGCAGGAGAAAATCAAGCTGGGGCTGGACCTCAAGGGCGGCATGCATTTGCTCCTTCGCGTGGAACTCGAACAGATCCCCGAGGCCGCCCGCAAAGACGCGGTCGACCGCGCCCTGGAAGTCATCCGGAACCGTATTGATCAATTCGGCGTGGCCGAACCCTCTATCCAGAAGCAGGGGGTAGACCGGATCGTCGTCCAACTCCCCGGCATCACGGACCGGAAACGGGCCCTCGACGTCATCGGCCGCACGGCCCTGCTCGAATTCAAACTGGTCGCCGACGATCCCAAACTGGTCGAACAGGCGTTGAAAGGCGAGGTCCCCGAAGGTTACGAGTTGAAGGAGCTGGAGGAGGACCGGAGCCGGGAGAATCTCCTCCTTGAGAAGAAACCCATCCTGACCGGCGACAAACTCGTCAATGCCATGGTCTCGTTCGACCAATCCAGCTTCGGCCAGCCGGTCGTTTCTCTCGAGTTCGACAAAGACGGTGCGAAGGCTTTCGCCGAAGTGACCCAAAACGCCGTGAACAAATTCCGGTTGGACGGCATCCCCCGGCGCCTGGCCATCGTGCTGGACGGAGAAATCCGATCGGCGCCGCAAATGCGGGTCTTGATCCCGGACGGCCGCGCGCAGATCGAAGGCAGCTTCTCATATGACCAGGCCAGCGATCTGTCGCTGGTCCTCCGAGCCGGCGCCTTGCCGGCCCCGGTCAAGGTGGAAGAAGACCGGATCGTCGGCCCCAGCCTGGGCAAAGATTCCGTGGAAAAAGGCACCCTGGCCTGTTTGATCAGCGCTGTCATGGTCACGCTCTTCATGTCCGGCTACTACCTCTTGCCCGGCCTGATATCGAGCGTCGCGCTCTTTGCCATGATTTTGCTCACCTTGGGAGGCCTGGCTTCCTTCGGGGCGACTCTGAGCCTTCCCGGCATCGCCGGTCTGGTCTTGAACATCGGCATGGCGGTCGACGCCAACGTCCTTATTTTTGAAAGGATGCGAGAGGAATTAAAAACCGGCAAAACCGTCCGCTCGGCCATCTCGGCCGGTTATCACAAGGCCTTCAGCGCCATCCTCGATGCGAACGTCACCACGCTCATCACGGCGGTGCTGCTGTTTTATTTCGGCTCGGGCCCGATCAAAGGGTTCGCCGTGACGCTTTGCATCGGTATCGTGGCCAGTATGATCACGGCGATCGTTTTGACCCGCCTGATTTTCGATTCCCTCACGCGGGGTGAGCGCAAGATCAGCCTCAGAATGATGAACATCCTGAAGGAGACGCCGAAGTTCGATTACATCAAGCTGCGCCCGTACGCCTATCTTCTTTCGGTCCTCGTGATCGCGGGAGGCCTGACGGTGTTTTTCATGAGGGGCGCCGATAATTACGGGGTCGATTTCTCGGGAGGCCAGCTGCAACAGATCAAATTCAAACAGCACGTCGAATTGTCCGATATCCGCGAGGCGGTACAAAAGGCGGGAATGCAAGGGGTCAGCATCCAGAACTTCGGGGAGGCCGACCGCAATGAAGTGATCTTTCGCACCAATGCCGCCGAACCGGAGAAGATCCACCAAGCTTTAGAATCTTTGGCCGGAAAGGACAATTTCGAAATCCTGCGGTCCGAGACGGTGGGCCCGATGGCGGGAGCCGAAATCCGCGGCAAGGCGGTAAAGGCTTTTTTTATCGCCATGATCGGATGCATTATCTACATGACCTGGCGGTTTGATTTTCGCTACGCCATTTGCGCCATCATCGCCGAATTCCACGACGCCTTGGTTTGCCTGGGCGCGGTGGCCATTTCGGGGAGGGAAATTTCCTTGCCGGTGATTTCTGCCATCCTGACCATCATCGGTTACTCGCTGAACGATACGATCGTGATCTTTGACCGTTTCCGGGAGAACCTCCGCGGCATGAAGCGGGTGCCTTTCAGAGACCTCGTGAATCTGAGCGTGAACCAGACGCTCTCCCGGTCCATCCTCACTAATTCGACTGTGCTCATCGTGGTCGTCATCCTCTTCCTGTTTGGAGGCGATGTGATCAACGATTTCGCCTTCACGATGCTCGTGGGCTGCCTCTCGGGCAGTTATTCCACGATTTTCACCGCCAGCCCGCTCCTCGTCGATTGGAAAGGCAAGAAATAGACGATGCAGACGGCCTGGGCCCTGCGGACGACCGTCGAGCCGCCCGCGGCGGACTGGCCTCTAGAAATCTCCCGCCTCTTTGGAGTGTCCCTTCTCACGGCCCGATTGCTTGCCGCCAGGGGTTTTTCCTCGGAATCTGAAATCCGGAAATATCTGTACCCCAAACTTGAAGACCTCGCCGAGCCGTTTCTCGTCCCGGGCATCCCGGAGGCGGTGGAGATTGTCCGAAAACACCTTCGCCTGAAAAACCCCATTCTGATTCACGGCGATTACGATGCCGACGGGATCACGGCTTCGGCCGTGCTGGTGCGGGCGTTCAAGAAATTGGGGGCGGAGCCTCTGGCTTTTATTCCCCACCGGCTCCGGCACGGTTATGGCTTGACCCGGGCCGGGATCGATTTCGCCCGGGACCGCGGCGCGCAATTGATGATTACGGTGGATTGCGGCATCACCGCGCACGAACCCTTGGCCGAGGCCCGCGCGGCCGGGATCGACGTCATCATCACGGACCATCACCAGATTTCGCCGCTGGGCGTGCCTCCGGCTTCCGCGATCATTCATCCTCTTCTCGACGATGCCGGCCTCCCGTTCCGCGACCTGTCCGCCGTCGGCCTCGCTTTCAAATTGGCCCAAGCCTTGCTGGGGGAAGACTCCTATGACCTGCTCGATCTCGCCGCCCTCGGAACCGTCGGAGACATGGCCCCTCTTCAGGGGGAAAACCGGATGCTGGTGAAGCACGGGCTCGAGGCGCTTGAGCGCGGCGGCAATTTGGGTCTCAAAATTCTCGCCGAAACCGCCAAACTCCGTGCTCCGATGACCGCCTCCCATTTGGGGTATGTTTTAGGGCCCCGGATCAATGCCTCGGGACGCGTCGATTCGGCCGACAACGCCCTTCAGCTACTGATCAGCGGAAATGCGCGGGAGGCCCGCAGCCTGGCGGGACTCCTCGAGGAGGAAAACAAGCTGCGTCAGAAATTGGAACGGGACGCCGCGGCCGAAGCGGTGCGCAAGGTGGAACGGGAAGTGAATTTCAACCGCGACCGATTGATCGTGGTCTGGGACGCCGGCTGGCATCCGGGCGTGGTGGGGATTGTCGCTTCGAGGCTGGTGGAAAAATTTTACCGCCCGGCGGTCGTCATCGGACTGGACGGGAACGGCGGAGGGCGCGGGTCCGCGCGCTCCATTGCCGGCTTCAACATCCATCAGGCCCTTATGCGGGTTTCGGACTTGCTCGTCGAGTGCGGCGGCCATGAACAGGCGGCGGGGCTGAAGATCCGCGCGGAAAATCTGGAGTTGTTCCGTAGCCGTTTGAATGAAGCCGCCGCCGCGCTGATGGACCCCTCCGCGCTGGTCAAGAACTTCCACATCGACTGCGAATTGCGGTTGAGCGACATCACGGCGGAATGGATCCGCGAGATCCTGCTGTTGGAACCTTTCGGAATCGGGGCCCCGAAGCCGTTGTTTCTCACCCGGGGGCTCAGGATCAAGGACAAGCCCGCCGCTTGGGGCCGGGAATCGCTCAAATTTTGGGTGGAGCAAGAAGCAAATGTTCTGGAGGCCGTTTGGTCGCGACCGCGGCCTTTTCCGTGGGCGGAATGCGGTCCGGTGGACGCAGTTTATACCGTGGAAATGAACCGGTGGAACGGGATGGAATTGCCCCGGCTGGAGATCCGGGACCTCAAACCGACTTCGTGACTTTTCCCGCCTGAATGCAGCTGACGCAAACCTTGACGGTCTTGACGGATCCGGAAGGAAAGATGGCCCGGATTTTTTGCAGATTGGGGAAGAAACGGCGGCGCTTGATTCCGGTCGTCTTGATACCCACGCCTCCCTTGCTTTTGGCCAATCCCCGGCGGGCTATGGAGTTACCCGAAATCGGCCTTTTCCCGCAAATATCGCAAATACGCATCCGAATCTCCTATCCGTAGTTCGAAAATTTCAGCTCGAAGAAGACCAATTATAGTTTCTTTTTCAAAAAGCGCAAGGTTTGTTTTTCTTGCAAATTCAGGGGCCTTATTATATATTGCTTGCAACTTATATCCCCTGTTGGGGAAAGGAGCAAAAGATGGCTGGTCGTAAGTCTTCGGGCACGGTAGCCCCCCAAAAAACGGAAGCTAATCCGTTGTCCGCTAGTACTTTGGAAAAAAAGATCTCTTTTAAATTAAACGCCCCTCAAGCGCAGGCCGTTCAGGTCGCGGGTTGCTTCAATGAATGGAACCCGGAATCGTTTCGCTTGAAAAAAGCGGCCGATGGCAATTGGAAAGGCGAATGGAAGCTGACTCCGGGGCGGTATGAGTATCGCTTTGTGGTGGACGGCCGCTGGGAGAACGATCCCAAAGCTGCGAGCGTTCCCAATAACGTTGGCTCCACGAACAGCGTCCTCGAAGTAAAGTAAGTAGCCCTTTCGGCATTCCTTCTTCGGAAAGGCAAGCCAATCCCGTGAAAATCGTATTTGTCACGCCGGAAATGGTTCCCTACGCCAAAACCGGTGGCCTGGCTGACGTCTGCGGATCCCTGCCCGCCGAACTGGTGGACTTGGGCCATGAAGTCTGCGTCGTGATGCCGCGGTACAAAAAAATTGATTCGGCCCGTTTCGGACTGAAGAAGATCGCCGAGGGCATCGAAATCCCCGTCGGTTCGGAAAAAAAATTCGCCCGCGTTTATTCGGCCCTTCACCGCGAAAAGCTCGACGTCTTTTTCATCGATTCGACGGAGTTTTTCGGCCGGGACGAGATGTACGGGACCCCGCACGGCGATTATCCCGACAATGACCGGCGGTTCATTTTTTTTCAGCGGGGCGTTCTGGAGTTTTTGAAGGTCGCGAATTTTAAGCCGGATGTGTTGCACGCCCACGACTGGCAGAC
>JACQVP010000009.1 GCA_016209715.1 Candidatus Omnitrophota bacterium | reverse complement strand
TGTAGCCGTGATGGTCGGGGCCCCACAAATTGATCAGCCACTGATAACCGCGCTTGAATTTTTCCTGGTGGTAGGCGATGTCCGGCGCCAGATAGGTGTATTCACCCGTGGACTTGCGCACCACGCGGTCCTTGTCGTCGCCGAAGGCCGTGGATTTGAACCACACGGCGCCCTCGTCCTCGAAGACGAGTCCCTTCTCCCGCAACAGGTCGAGCGTTTCTTCGATCTTGCCGCTTTCCCGGAGCTTCTTTTCGCTGTAATAGCAATCGAATTCGACCCGCAGGGCGGCGAGGTCTTTGCGGATGCCGTTCATGATCTCGCCGGCGGCAAAGTCCGCGAAAAAAGCAATGGCTTCCTTTTCGGGCCCGTCTTTGTACCGGTCCCCGATCTTGGCCGCGGCCATCCGTCCCAGGTCTTTGATGTAGTCGCCCTGGTAGCCTTCCTCGGGACATTGGACCGCGATCCCGTAATGCTCCTGATAACGGAGCCAGGTGCTGCGTCCCAAGATTTCGATCTGGCGGCCGGTGTCGTTCAGATAGTACTCGCGCGAAACTTCGTATCCCGCGGCTTTCAGGATGCGCGCCAGCGCGTCTCCGATGCAGGCCAGGCGGCCGTGGGCCACAGTCAGCGGCCCCGTGGGGTTGGCGCTCACGAACTCCACCAGGACCTTCTTTCCCCGGCCGTGCGCGGAATGGCCGTAGAGCGCGTCCTGGGCCTGGATCTCGAGGAGGACCGGGTGCAAAACGGAATGCGTGAGAAAGAAATTCAGGAAACCGGGCCCTTCCACTTCCATTTTTTGAATCGCTCCGGCCAGCGCGGCGTCCTCCTTGATCCGGGCCGCGAGGAGGTCCCGGATTTCAACGGCCACGTCGGCCGGCTTCTTGCGCACCACCCGCGAAAGCTTCAGCGCGACGTTGGCGGCCAGGTCGCCGTGTTCCTTGCTTTTGGGAAGCTCCAGTTCGTAAGCGAATTCGGCAGGGAGGACCGCTCCGTACCGGGAAATGAACTCGGGGAGCGCGGCGTCGATGAGCGATTTGATGCGGGATTTCATGGAACGGCCGGGTTCAGCTGAGGACCTTGGCGTGGCCCCACAGGCGCTCGAGGCTGTAGAATTTACGGGTTTCGTGGTAGAAGAGATGCACGATCACTTCGCCGTAATCCAGGAGGATCCAGCGCCCTTCTTCCTTGCCCTCGACGTGGATGGGATCGAGACCTTTTTCGGCCAGGCGGTCCATCACGTTGTCCGCGAGGGCGCGCACGTGGCGATCCGAGTTTCCCGTGGCGAGGACGAAGTAGCCCGCGATGGCGTTATGTTTGCGAAGATCGAGGGCGATGACCTCGCCCCCTTTTTTCTCCTCGCACGCCGCCTGGACGAGCGCGATGACTTTTCTGGCTTGCAACGAGATGCCTTCCTCCGGCTACTTCTTCATTCCCAGAATCCGGGAAAGCGTGGTCCCGCAATCGGGACATTTCCCCTGGAGTGCGTTGCGGCCGTTCTTGAGAACCACTTCTTTGGGATCGCTCATTTCTTTTTTGGACTTGCACTTGACGCAATAAGCTTCCACGTGGCGCTCCTTTTTTTGATGTTTGGATTGTATAGTATTTTTCGAGAGCTTGTCAAAGATTGTTCCAGCGCGAGAAGCCTCGCCTTCCATCCGGGACCCGCCGTGAAGCCGCCCGGATTCCCGTCACTACGCACGACGCGATGGCAAGGGATGAAAAGCGGGACGCGGTTGCGGCCGAGGGCATTGCCCACGGCGCGCGCGGCCCGGGGACGCCCGATCCTGCGCGCCAATTCCGAATAAGTGAGCGTCCGTCCGAAGGGGATGCAGGCGCAGGCCCGCAGGACTTTCTTCTCAAAGGCGGTGTATCCGGACCAATCGAGGCGGATGCCGGAAATCGCGCGGGGGTCTCCCGCGAAATACCTCCTGATTTTCCCCGCCGTCCCGGAACGGGTCTCGACGGATTGGGCGCGGCCTCCGCGCGGGGCCGGCAAAGGCGGAAAATCGAGAGAAGCGACGCCGCGGGAGGACGTCCTGACCTTGAAAATTCCGAGCGGGGTGTCGAGTTTGAAATCCGGCATCAAAACTTGAGCTTGAACTGCTTCTGTTCCTCTTCTTCTTCGCGGGGAAAGAGGACGGCCTCTGCCGTGTCCTTGGAACCGATTTTCCTTTCCTGAAACACCGTGTCGGTGGTCTTCTTGATCGGCGTCACGACGGGCTTCGCCGTCCGGGATAACGTTTCGGCCGTGCAGCCGGTGATCGAGAAAAGCAGGACCGCCCCCAACAGGTTCCCGAAAGTTCTTCGCATTCCCATTCTCCTTAAGCAGATTTGATTTGGTGCGCCTGCGCCACGGCTTCGTGAAGGAGCTTCCCCTCGAGCACGTTGATCCCTCCGGCCAATTCCGGGAAGCGCTTCAGCGCGAGGTCCCTATCTTCGGCCAAAGCCTGCGTATAGTCAAGGGTGGCTTTTTCCAGTTCCCTCGTAGCCAGCCCGCGCGCCAGCGAAGGGATGTTCGCCACCCCGAAACGGAGATTGCCGAACGGGTCGAGATAGACCGGCTGATCCAGGGTCGTGCTGTGCGAGCCGAACACATTGCCACCCTGATCGACGGCGACATCGATCACGATTTTGCGCTTTTCCGCGCTCGCGCGACGGAGCATTTCTTCGGTGACGATGAGCGGGGCGCGCTCTCCATGGACATGGACGGCCCCGATCACCACGTCGGACTGCGCCAATTCAGCCGCCCAATCCTCCTCCGGCGAAATCACGTTGACGAAGACCTTCTGTTTCATGAACGCATCGATCAGAAACTCCCTCTTTGCGCGGTCTTTTTCCACGAGCGCGACCTTGCCGCCCATCCCCTGGGCCACCTCCGCCGCGCGGCTCCCGACCCGCCCTCCGCCGAGGACCAGGACCTTGCCCGGTTCATTGCCCTGCAGCGGCTTGGGGTAGTCCGCCATCGCCCTGGCGAGGACCTTCGGATACCAGGAATGAAACACGATCTCCCCGCTCCGGGCCTCCACCAAATGGGTGAGGATGCCGGCGAAATAGGCCGCGATGACCCCGGCGATCTCGCTCATGGGATTCAAAATGACGTTCTCGCCTTGTTTGACCACCGTCTCGTAGGCGATGGCGGTGGCCCGGGACTTCATCAACCGGTGCACCAGCTCGCAATTTTCCTGCGAAGCCAGATGAAGGAACGTAAACAGTGTGTGCTTGGCCTGGATAAATTCGTACTCGGAAGGCTGCGGCTCTTTGACCTTCTTGATGAGCGTCGCGCCCTTCCACAAACGGCGCGGCGTGGAAACGATCAGCGCCCCGGCCTTTTCGTACTCCGGGTCCTTGAATCCCGAGTGCTCGCCGGCGCCTCTTTCGACCAGCACGTAAACGCCGTTCCGGACCAGAGATTTGACGCCGGACGGAGCGAGCCCCACCCGGGTCTCGCCGGGCTTTCTTTCCTTCGGGATCCCCACGATCTCCATGCTCAGCTCCTGAAATGATTCGTGATGGGCATGCGGCGCCCGAACCAGGCCTTTCGCGTCACCCTGAGAATGGGCGCGGCCTGGCGTCTCTTGTACTCGTTGTGATCGACCCGGTTGATGATGTCCGTGACCAGCGCCGGCTGTATTCCCTTGCCGGCCAGCTTGCGCGCGATGTCGGCGCCGCTCAACTCTTCCTCTATGTAATGATACAGGATCCGGTCGAGGACCTCATAGGGCGGAAGCGAATCCTGGTCTTTCTGGTTGGGCCGCAACTCGGCGGTGGGGGCCTTGTCGAGGGTGGCCTGCGGAATGACCGGTCCGAGGGAATTGCGGTAGGCGCTCAAGCGGTACACGTCCGTCTTAAATACGTCCCCGAGCACGCACAGGCCTCCCGACATGTCCCCGTAAAGCGTGCAATAGCCCATGGCCATTTCAGATTTGTTTCCGGTCGACAGAAGCAGGACGTTTTCGTCGTTGGAAATGTACATGAGCGAGAGCCCGCGGAGCCTCGCCTGCAGGTTTTCCATCGCCAGGCTGATGCGGGAATGCTCCGAAGGCTCTTTGCCTTCCAACTGCTTGAAACGCATGACCTCGTTGAGGAAAGACGTGTAGCTGGCGGTGATGGTGCGAACGCGGAACTCGATTCCCAGATTGCGGGCCAGCTCGCGCGCGTCGGAAAGGCTGGTCTCGGAGGAAAATTCTCCGGGCATGGCCACGCCGATCACGGCCCCGGGGCCCAGGGCGTCGCAAGCAATGGCCGCGGTGAGCGCCGAATCGATGCCTCCGGACAGGCCGAGCACGACCTTTTTGAAACCGTTTTTGCGAACATAATCCCCCAGCCCCAGCACCAGGGCCTGGTACATTTCGCCGGCATCCGCCGCGCCGAGCCCCTCCCGCCGGCGGGGCAATTTTGGCCGGGCCGAACGGCGGAAATCTTTTTGGCCGAGATCGAGGCTGACCTCGTAAAGCCCTTCGCGGAACAGTTCGCCGCGGAAAAGGATGTCCCCGGTCGGCGCCGCCACCAGGCTCCGGCCGTCGAAGATCAGGTCGTCCTGCCCGCCCACCTGGTTGACATAAATGAGGTAGGCGCCGTTTTCCCTGGCCCGCTTGCGGATCAGATCGTCCCGCACCTCGGCCACGCGGCCGTGATACGGAGAAGCCGATATGTTCACGATCACCCGGGCGCCTTTGCGGGCCAGGACCTGCGTCGGCTTGAGGTCATAGCCCTCGTGCCAGATATCCTCGCAAATGCTCATTCCCGCGGCGAGGCCTTTGTACCGGTAAATTTTCTGTTCCCGCGCGGGGATGAAAAAAATGTGCTCGAGGAAAACGTCGTAGGTCGGCAGGAGGGTCTTGTATTGTTTGTGGACCAGCTTCCCGCCGGAAAGAACGCCCAGGGCGTTGTAGCTCTTCCGCGCGCCGGCGGGTCCTTCGTCGATGTAGCCCAGGATGGCCACGGTTTTCTTGGAACGGGTCGCGGCGGCGATCCGCTCCAGGTGTTTCAATCCTTCCCGGACGAAGCGTTTGCGGATGGCCAGGTCCCAGACGGGATAGCCCGGCAGCGCCAGTTCGGAGAAGATGACCCAGTCGAGGCCTCTCTCCGCCGCTTCGCCGATCATCCGGATGATCTTGGCGGCGTTGTGCTCATAATTGCCCACGATCGGGTTGATCTGGGCGATGCCGACTTTCAGTTCTTTCATCGGTCTCTCACAGTTTCGCGAACATCAGGAAAATGGCGGCCACCAAAAGCAGCGCGGCGGAACCCTGGGACAGGACTTCGAGTTTCTCCTCCCCCCATTTACGGATCCCCGGAACCAGGGCGAAGGCCACGAGCGAGAACCAGGCGGAGGCGCCGGCAAAAAAGCCGCCCAGGAAACTGGATTTGGCCGCCAGGATGGGCCCGCGGGGAAAATGCGTGAGCAAAAATCCCACCACGCCGAACCAGAGGATCCACACGCCGGGATTGGCTGCCACCAGCACGAATCCCAGAAGGAAGCTCTTCAAAGGCCTGCGTTTTTTCCGCGGCCCGCCCTCTCCTTCTTGCAGTTTGTGTTTCTTAAGCAGGATATAGACGCTCAAGATCAGGAGCGTCGCCACCCCCGCCCATCGCAGCACTCCCCAGACGCCGTGATGCGCATCGATCCGGGCCGCGCCGGTAAAGGCCGCGAAAATGAGCAGAAGATCCGCGGCGCACGCGCCGGTCCCCACGGAAAAGGCGGCCGTCCGGCCCCGCTCGAGGCCCCGGTGGATCGAGGTGAGGTTGATCTGCCACCCGGCCAGCGACGCAAAGAGCCCCGTTGCCATTCCCAGAGCGGCGGTGGTCCAGGCCCCGAAATGCGAAGGATGAATCAGCGGAAGATAGAGGCCGCGCATAGAAGACGCCTTCAGGAAATCTTACGGTTAAAAGCCCGGTCCACCTTGCGCTCCTCCGATTCGGCCGACGGCAAAGGATAAGCGGGCGTGAGGACCATGAACAATAGCGCGACGGCCGCCAGCGCCGTCTCCGGGTTCGCCGCCAGGAAAAGGCTGATGAACACGGCGGCCTCCACGATGTAAAAAGAGCGCCAGGAGGCGAACGGGAGGGCGGAAAGTTTCGGATACGCGACATCGCTGATCATGAGAAACCCCAGCAGCACCATCAACGGCAAAAGCACGATCGCCAGCGGGGAGCCTCCGAACCAGCCGTTCTTTTGACACGCGAGAAATGTCAGGGCCACGATCACGGCCGCCGCGGGCGAGGGCAGTCCGCGAAAATATTTTCTGGATCCGGGAAGCGCGTTGAAACGGGCCAGGCGGTAAGCGCCGGACCCCAGAAAAAAGAAGACCGGCAGGATCATGACGGGCGTGACGTGCGGCCAGCTCTTCAGCGCCAGCAGCGACGGCGCGGCCACGAAAGAAACGATGTCGGCGAGCGAATCGAGGTCGCGTCCGATCAGGCTGACGTTCTTCAGGGTGCGGGCGACGTGACCGTCCAGCGAATCCCACACCAGCGCGAGCAGGATCAGCCAGGCGGCGGTCTTCAGGCGCCCGTTCGTGATCATCAGGATCGCGAGAAAGCCCGTGAACAAATTGAACAGGGTCACCAGGTTGGGCAGCCAGGCAAAACGTCTCATGTGGTCCAATCTCCGAGGATAGTCAAACCGGCCTTCACTTTCTGGCCTTTTTTCACCGCGGGCTTGAAATGCCGTTCCGGAAGATAACATTCAAACCGTGAACCGTAGCAGATGATGCCGAAGCGCTCTCCCCGCTCCAGACGGTCGCCCGGCTTCACCTGCCAGAAAATACGCCGCGCGATGCCGCCGGCGATCTGCCGCACCAGGACGGCGCGGTCCCCATCGCCGATCCCGATCCAATTCGATTCATTCTTTATAACGGACTCTTCGTCCAAAGCATTGAGAAATTTTCCCAGGACGTAATCCTGATAACCGACCCGGCCGGCCACGGGAGCGCGGCTGACGTGGGCGTTGAAAATGGAGAGAAAGATGCCGATCTTCACCGCGTTTTCTTTCAAATAGCGGTCTTCATAGACCGTCGAGACGTCGACCACCTTCCCGTCGGCGGGGGAAACGGGCGAAAGCCCGGCGGGAATACGGCGTTCCGGATCGCGGAAAAAAAGGATGTGGCCCGCCAGCAGAAAGACAAAGCAAAGGGCGGCTTTCCAGAAAATGAAGCCGGCAACGAGCGCGAGAACGGCTAAGATGAATGCGCCCGGCCAAGCCCGGCGGTCGATTGGTAATCGCAAGCGTTTCCCCCCTGTGAGGGGCTATTATATACGGAAACCCGCCTCAATGGGAATGGCCGCCGTGCTCATGGCCCGCCCCGGCCGGTTCTGGCGTTTGCCCGGTCTCCAGCATGCTTTTCCGTCCCACGCCCACGCCGTGGAGAAAAACCATTCGCCCGCCGAAGTCGGCGGTCTGGATGACCAAGAGCGCCAAAAGTAAGAGCGAACCCAGGAAGAGCGGACGCCATTTACCGGGAACGCTCGCGCGCGCGCACATCACCCACCCGCTCAACAGAAGGCTCAGTCCCGCGATGGCGAAACCGAAGTTCATATGGATCTGGAGCAGCCCGTGAACGCCTCCCTCATGCGGGACCGTCCCGGCGGCATTCCACCCGGTCCAGACCGCGAGAAGGGCCGAGACCGTGCCCGCGAACAGCGCCCATTTTCCGGCCACGGCCGGTTGTTCCCTTCCCGAAACGATCCCGAGCCAGTAAAAGGCGGCCGCCACCGGAAGAAAAGCGACGGGAAAATGGACGAACAGCGGATGGATGTTCAGGACGTCCGCGGCGCCCGCCAGCCCCCAGGGGATCATGGCGCGACCGGCACGAGTTTCATTCCGCAGGCGGGGCAAATGCCCGGCACTTCCTGGCGCACCTCGGGATGCGTGGGGCAATGGAAAATTTTTTCTGTTTCCGCGGACTGCGCCGCCGCAGGTCCCCATAAAAGCAAAGCGATCAAGACCGGTACGATTTTCGTCATGTTCCCTCCTCCGATGAATCCCTTCCCAGAGCCGCCCGGGGGGACCGTGGGTTCATTTCAAACCGCCATTTCCAGATCGCGTAAATGACGGGGTAAACCAGCAATTCCAGAACAAATGACGTCCCGAGACCTCCGACCATCGGCGCGGCGACGCGTTTCATCATGTCGGCCCCCGTCCCGGTCGACCACATGATGGGCAGAAGGCCGATGAAGGACGTCATGACCGTCATCATTTTAGGACGGATCCGCTTGACCGCGCCATGGAGAATCGCTTCGTTCAAATCTTCCTCGGTGCGCATGCGGCCCTGGCGGACCCGGTCGTCATAGGCGAGGTCCAAAAATAGAAGCATGAAAACACCGGTCTCGGCATCGAGCCCCATGAGGGCGATCATCCCCACCCAGACGGCGATCGACAGGTTATATCCCAGCAACCAAAGGAGCCAGACGGCCCCGATCAGCGAGAACGGCACCGCCAGGAGCACGATGCCGGTCTTGACCCAGGATTTGGTGTTGAGGTGCAGGAGGATCACGATCAGGAAAAGCGTCAAAGGCAGCACGACCTTCAGCCGCTCACGGACCCGGATCATGTTTTCGTATTGCCCGCTCCAAAGCAGGCTGTATCCGGCCGGAAGTTTGAGGCCTGCGGCCACGGCCCTCTTCGCGTCTTTCACGTAACTGCCGATGTCCCGACCCGCCACGTCGACGTACACGTACCCCGCGAGCATGCCGTTCTCGTTCCGGATCATGGCCGGGCCGGAAAGGAGTTTGAGGTCGGCCAGCTGGACAAGCGGGATGTGCTGGCCCGCCGGCGTGGGGACGAGCACTCGCTTCAATTTTTCGATATTGTCGCGGAATTCGCGCGAGTAACGGACGTTCACAGGGTAGCGTTCCCGGCCCTCCACCGTCGTGGTGACGTTCTCGCCGCCGATGGCGGACAGAATGACGCTTTGTACGTCCGCCACCGACAGCCCGTAGCGGGCGAGTTCATCGCGCTTCAGATCGAAATCGAGAAAATAGCCGCCGGCCACCCGCTCGGCGTAAACACTGCGCGTTCCCGGCACCCCGTTCAGGATCATCTCCAAATGGGTTCCCGTTTCCTCGATTTTCTTGAGATCGGACCCGAGGACTTTGATGCCGATGGGCGTGCGGACCCCCGTGCTCAGCATGTCGATCCGGTTCTTGATCGGCATCGTCCAGGCGTTGGTCGTGCCCGGAATGCGGAGTTTGCGGTCCATTTCATCGATCAACTCCTCCCCGGAAATTCGCTCCGGCCAAACCGAGCGGAGCGTCCACTTGAAGGGCTCGGGGACCCAGGAGCTGTACCAGCGCGTTTTTTTCCGCCACTCCTGGCGCGGTTTCAGCATCACCACCGTTTCCATCATGGAGAACGGCGCGGAGTCGGTCGAACTCTCCATCCGCCCGGACTTGCCGAACACGCGCTCGACCTCGGGAAAACCTTTCAAAATCCGGTCCTGTTTCTCGAGCAGCTTCTGGGCCTCGGTCACAGAGATGCCGGGCAGGGTCGTCGGCATGTACAGCAAGTCGCCTTCCCACAGCGGCGGCATGAATTCGGAACCGAGCTTGAAATACACCGGGACCGTCGTCAGGAACAGCATCGTGGCGGCAATGAGCGTGGCCTTTTTGTGCCGAAGCACGAAACGGCAGACCGGCTCGTAAACGCGGAAAAGGACCCGGCTGACGGGATGGTTCTCTTCTTTATAGTAAGTGCCGACCGCGACGGAAGTGGCGGCCTTGGAAAGCCATTTCCACTTGAACCGGAACGGCTCCATGCGCGTGAACAGGAGCCGCATTGCCGGGTCGAACGTGACCGCCAGGACCGCAGCCAAGAGCATGGTGAGGTTCTTGGACCAGGCCAGCGGCTTGAAAAGCCGCCCTTCCTGATCGACCAAAGTGAATATGGGCATGAACGCCACCGCGATCACCAAAACGGAAAAAAAGACCGACGGCCCCACCTCTTTGAGGGCCCGCAGCCGGATCTCGTGGTAATCGCCTTTTTTGCCGCCGTGCACCCATTCTTCCAGCCGCTTGTAGGCGTTTTCGACTTCCACGATCGAGCCGTCGACCAGCACGCCGATGGATATGGCGATGCCGGAAAGGCTCATGATGTTCGAGCTCAGGCCCATCATTTTAAGCGGGATGAAGGAAAGGAGAACGGAAACCGGAATGGTCAGGATGGGAATGAGCGCGGAAGGAATATGCCACAGGAAAAGCAGAATCACGAGGCTGACGACGATCATTTCCTCGGTGAGCGAATGCTTCAAAGTGTCGATGGACTCCGTGATGAGTTCGGAGCGGTCATAGGTCACGACCAGTTCCACTCCGGGAGGGAAAGAACTTTTCAGCTCCTCGAGCCGGGCCTTGACCCGGTCAATGACCTGCCGCGCGTTTTCCCCGTAGCGCATGACCACGGTCCCGGTCACGACATCGCCTTCGCCGTTGAGGTCGGCCAGGCCGCGGCGGATTTCCGGGCCCAGGGAAACATCGGCCAGGTGTTTCACCAGAATGGGGGTGCCCTTGGGATCGACGCCGACGACAATCTTCTCCAGGTCGGACGCCGACTTCGCGTAACCCCGGCCCCGGACCATGTACTCCGCGCCCGAAAACTCGAGTAGGCGCCCGCCCACTTCCTGGTTGCCGTCGCGGATCGCGTCCACGACTTTCGATATCGGAATGTCGTAAGCCAGCAGGCGGTTGGGATCGATCGTGACCTGGTACTGCTTGACGAAACCGCCCAGGGAGGCGACTTCCGCGACGCCCGGCACGCCTTGCAGATGATAACGCAGGTTCCAATCCTGAAAACTGCGGAGCTCCTGAAGGTTCAGGCGCCCCGTTTTGTCCACCAGAGCATATTGGAAGACCCAGCCCACGCCCGTCGCGTCCGGCCCCAGTTCCGTCCTCACGCCTTCCGGAAGGCGCGGCAGGATTTTGCTCAAATATTCGAGGGTGCGGCTCCGGGCCCAATAGACGTCGGTTCCGTCTTTGAAAATCACGTAAACATAGGAAAAACCGAAGTCGGAATAGCCTCGGATGGCCTTGACGCGCGGCGCCCCGAGCATCGCGGCCACGATGGGATAGGTCACCTGGTCCTCGATGATGTCGGGACTGCGGTCCCAGCGGGAATAGATGATGACCTGGGTGTCGGAGAGATCGGGGATGGCGTCGAGCGGGATGTTCCGGGCGGACCACACGGCGCCCGCTATGGCGACGGCGGTGAGCACGAGCACCAGAAATTTGTTGCGGGCGGAAAACCCGATGATCCTTTCGATCAGACCTTCTTTAGCCGCCATGACTGTGTCCGCCGGACGAACCGGAAGAGCCCATGCCTTCGAGGGCCATTTTCAGGCGGCTCTCGGAATCGATGAGAAAATTCCCGCTGGTCACGATCTGCTCGCCCTCGGCCAGGCCGGACTTCACTTCCTGAAGCCCTTCGCCTTTGGCCCCGAGGACCACCTCCCGCGGCTCGAATGCTCCTCCGGGCTTGGCCACGAACACAATGTTCCGCTCACCCGTAGAAAACACGGCCTCCGGGGGCACGGTCAGGACCTCGCCCAGATCCAGCCGTATCGTCACGTTCACGTACATTTCGGGTTTCAACAGTCCTTCCGGGTTTTGGAGCACCGCCCGCAAGCGGACGGAGCGGGTCATCGGATCCAGCACCGGATCAATCGAACGGATGACGCCTTCGATGATTTTCCCGGAATCTCCCGGGGCTTCGACTTCCAATTTCTGCCCGGCCTTGACCCAGGGCATCTCATATTCATACACGGGGGCATACACCCAAACCGTCCCGCCGGCTTCCGAATAAAGAAGCGTCCGGTCCGGCTTGCCGGCCTGCTCGATGGCCGCGACCATCTCGTCGCTCAGCCCCATCAGCCGCAGCTTGAGGCGGGTCGACTCCAGCAATTTCGCCGATTGTTCCGCGATCTCGGCAAGGCCTCCGGCGGCAGCTTTTTGATGCGATTGCTGCGCCTGAAGAAACTCTTGCTGGGCCTGATAAAGCTCGGGATCATAAGCGATGCGGCCGGGCGTGCGCACCGCCTTCACCAGCGGCTTCTTCATCACCACGACCGTCTTGACGCCGATGATCTGTTGCTTCTCGTCGGACAAAGTCAGGCGGGCATAACCGCCGACCGCGAAATCCTTGATCACGACGCCGAGGTCTTCGCCGCAATGCGGGCATTTTCCGAGCCGCGCAAATTCTTCGGTCATGGCCACCATGCAAGTGCCCATTTTGCATTTATGGAGCAGGCAGACCTCGCCGGGTTTCATGCCCATCAATTCTTTGAGCGTGAGTTCCTTGGGCGCGGCGGGCGAGGTTTCCTTCCGGACCAGTTTCATGTAGCAAATCGGACAGGTCCCGGGTTTGTCGGACTGATAGGAAGGGTGCATCGGGCAATAATAAACCGCTTTCTCTTCCCGGTCGTGGCCGGCATGAGAGGAACGGCTTTTTTGATGCCAAATAAAACTCGCCCCGGCTCCCACGGCGATGACCAGCGCCACCGCTATCCACTTACCCCTCATGTTCCGCTTTCTCCTTTTTCTCCGGTTCCATCGTTTGCAGGTCCAGTCCCGTGGCCCGGACCAAATCGGCGTGGCTCTTCAAGGCCTCCGTAAAAATTTCTATTTCCGTGAGAAGGGCGTTCAAATAGACCCGTTCGCTGTCGAGCAGATTCAAAAAGTCGGTCTTCCCTCCCTCGTAACCGGCCTGATCGGCCGAAAGGGCGAGTTTGGCCTGCGGGATGATGGCGGATTCATAGAGCGTGACGATCTCCATGGCGTTCTTATAGCGGTGGTAGGCGTCCTTCACCTGGAAGAAAACCGTGTTCCTCATCTCCACGGTCCGCGCGTCGGCCGCCGTCCGCCGGTCGCGGGCCTCCAGGATTTCGGGCACGATGCGGTTTTGCCAAAGCGGAAGATTGATGCGCAACGGAAACATCCAGCTGTCTTTTCCGTCCATGTCGGCGGGCAATTCCGTGGTCCCGGCGCCCACGCGCGTGTATTCAAATCCCACATTGATGTCGGGAATGTAAGCGAGCTTGGCCAGCGCCGCGCCGTGACGGCTTTTCCGGGCCAGGGCCTCGAGTTCCTTGATCTCGGGACGGTTCTTGACCGCGAGGTTGATCAGCTCCTCGACCGGTCTCTCCAGCACGGGTTTCGCCGGGCGCGCCGCGCGGCCGACGGCGAGCATCGGGTCCCGGTCCAGCAAGGCGTTGATCTTGGCGGCGATGACTTCCCTCTCGCGTCGCAGCAGGAAAATTTTTTCCAGGCTCATGGAGACCTCGGCCTGCGCCTTCGCCACGTCCCGCTGCGTGCCTTTCAGGTTCGAATATTGCGCCTGGGCCACGCCTTCGAAATTTTTGAGCAGCCCCTTCACTTCCTCGAGAGTTTCGAGCGAGGCGTCCGCCCAATAGAGTTCGTAATAGAGCTTGGTGAGATCGTTCACCACCTCGCGTTCGACCGCCGCGAGCCGGAACCAGGCCGCCTCCGCCTCCCGCGCCGCCATTTTTCCGCGCTGGATCAGCTTGACCGGAAAAGGGACCTCCTGGGAGACCATGAAACGGTTTTTTTGCGGCCCGACGCGGGTCTCGGTCATGGAACCCATGAGGTCGTATCCGGCCATCGGATCGGGCAACGCCGAGTCGATCCAGACCCGCTTCTTCTCGGCCAGCCAATCGGCACGGGCCGCGCGGATCGACGGGTTCTGCGTCCGGGCGGACTCGATCAATTCCTCCAGCCGGAGCGGTTGATCCGCCGCGGAAGCAGTCCCGGTCAGACTCACCACCCCCAGAAAGGCCGCGGCGAGAACAGGGATGCAGGCGAAAACGGGTCTCATTTGGAATAACCGCACTGCCGGAGGGACTCCTTCAGACGGTCTTCGATGAGTTGGAAATATTGCCGGCTTTCGCCGGGGGAAAGCACTTTCTTCAATCCGAACAGATGTGAGGCTATCCTTTTTTCCAGTTCGATCTGGAGGCGGCCGATTTCCTCGATCTTCTCGAAGACCCGCGTCTCGTCCCCGCCCGGGCCCTGCATCATCTTCAGGAGTTCGGCCCGCTGGAGGCAGACGTCGGCGCACAAGCGATGGACTTCCTCCTGCAATCGCCCGTCGAGCGCCTTGACCGCTTCGATTTTGTCCGCCGGAAGGTTGCTCTTCGCGTACCAGTCCGCTCCGCCGGCGATAAATTTCGGCTTCATCATCACGCAGACTTTCTGGGTGCTCCAAAACCCCAGGGCCGTCGCGGCCGACACCAGTACGGCAAAGACTAAAAGCTTTTTCATCGCTCCGCTCCTTCAATGGCTTTCAGATAAGTGCCCGTGAGACTGGATTCGGGCATTCCTTTGTATTCTTCAAAACCGGACATCGGAATCACGCCCCGGCCGGTTTCATCGGCAAGATCGATAAAAGAGGCCAAGCCGCCCGCGCTCCCGATCAGAAACGCGGCCGTGAGCAGAGCGGCAAGGGGCGCGAGTTGGGGGACCGGCAGCAATTCTTCCAGAAATCTTCCCAGCCGCACCGTCCAGGGCGCGGATTCTCTTTCTCTTACGCGGGACCAGAAGCGGGCGTCAAAATCCGGGGAGGTTTCCACCTCCGCGGCACCGGAACGAAGCCATTTCCGAAGGGTCTCGGCTTCCTCGCAGGCTTTACGGCAGGAGGCGCAGGACGCCAAATGGTTTTGCAGAGAAATTCTTTCCTCCGGCGTAACGGCCGCTTCGAGGAAGGCGTATTTTTTTCGTTGAAAAGTCCGGCAAATCATAGCTTGAAAACCTCCCCGGTTTCCGTAGGTAAAACGCTCGGAGAACATCACATCCCCCTACTTAATTGCGCGAAAAGCCGATTCCGGCACTCATATTTTAGATACATTTTTGTAGAGGCATTACAACATTGTTCCAAGTTTCCTGTCTCCCGCATGTGCACATATTTCATAAGATGTTTGATTTCAGATACTTATACTACTAATCACTCTTGGCACGCGAGTTGTATTAGTCGATTCATGATCAAGCGCGAAGTCAACTCCCCTCTGATATGGATCACGGCGATCTTTCTCCTCTTCTCGTTGAGCGGAACAGCCCGCGCCGATGAAAGGATGCCGGAATGGCTGTGCCAAAAGCGCGCGGGCGACACTTGCCTGCGGGCCGGAAATGCCGCGGATGCTGTGGGAGCCTACCGGGCGGCACTCCGTTTGAACCCGGAATCGGCGGAAACTTGGTTCAATTTGGCCATCGCGCACTATTCGCAGAAAGACATTTCTTCGGCCGCCGGGGCTTTGGAAAATCTTCTCCGGCTGGATCCGGAAGATGCCGAGGCTCGTTACAATTTGGCCTGTCTTCTGGTTTACTTGGGGGACAAGGAAGGAGCGTTCCGGAACTTTGAGTCCGCTAGAAATAAGGTCGATTTCAATTCCGCCCTGTCAAAATACATAGAACAAGGCCTTGAGTTTCTGAGGCAGCTCGAGGAAGCCACCCCGTCCGCTCAAGACCTCATTCTCTTCCTGCTCGCACAGGGGTTACCCGCGCTTCAACATTCCTAACACCGGCTTCGTGCCTTGGTCCGGCGCTGCGATTTCGACCGCTCCGAGCGTTTTAGGCCTCGCCGCGGCTCTTTCCGCTTCGCTTTTGATCAGGACACCCACCGCGGGCTTCGTGCCTCTGGCGAACTCCGTCGACGTCATCTCTTCCGGCGTGAGACGGATCCGGTTGACGCTCAAAGTAGGACGCGGAGCGCTCCCGACCAGTTGATATTCCTGGAACTTATGCCAAGCCACGACCGGCTTGGTACCGGCATATTCTCTTTGGAAATCAGCCAAGGTCTTCCCTTCCACGGCAATCGAACTTTCGGCCGCCGCAAACGCGGGAACGGCAGCGATCAAAGCTAGAATCAAAAGGACCGCGATTTTCGTATGAGTTTTCATGTTGCTATCCTCCTCTTCATTAGAGAAACGCAGTCTGGGGCCTTTCTCCCCCCTATTATTTGCATAAAGACACAACTCCAGCGCTAACGGCTTTTTAGCATCGCCGCGCCGAGGGGTTCCCTTCTCTCTTTATAGCAAATCGCCCAATACTTTTCTCAATTGCTCCCGGGCGTGATAAAGCCTCCGTTCAACGGCCTTGGAAGTGATGCCCAGGATGGCGGCGATCTCCTGGTAGGGCAATTCCTCGAATTGGTACAAAACCAAGGGCAGCCGCAATTTTTCCGGGAGCCGGTCAATCTCTCCCGTCAATTGGCGGCGAACCTCGTCCGCAAGCACGGTTTGTCGCGCGGAAGGCCGGGTGTCTTCGACCCGGCTTTGCAGGCCTAGACCGGGCGCCGCTTCCTCGTCCAGGGAGCGGGGCGAATTTTTGTTCCGGCGCAGATAATCCAGGGAAGCGTTGACCGTGACGCGGTACAGCCAGGTGGTGAATTTCGCGGCGGGATCGACTTTGACTTTCTTGTCGTAGACCTTGAGGAAAACTTCCTGGGCGATGTCTTCGGCGGCCTCGCGGCCCCTCACGTACCGGAAAGACAAGTTGATGACCCGGCTCTTGTGGGCCTGGAAAAGGCGGTCGAAGGCAGTCGTGTCTCCGGCCAGGAATTGCTCGATCAGAGTCCAGTCCGGGTCTCGCGGCTCCATGTCTTCAAGACTTCGGCAGGATCGGGCAAAACCCAAGCGCGGGCGCTCAGGCCAGCATGATCTTGCGAAGCTCGTCGGCCTTCTCTTTGCTGACCAGTTTTTCGACCAGGCCGAAAGCGAAATCAAACGCGGTGCCCGGGCCGCGGCTGGTAACGATATTGCCGTCGACCACGACGCGGTCGGGGGAAAATTTGACGGCGGAGGAGAAATTGTTCTCGAAACCCGGGTAGCAAGTCGCCTTCTTTCCTTCCAAAACGCCCGCCGGGGCCAGCGCCAGCGCCGGGGCGGCGCAAATTCCGGCCACCCACTTGCCGCTGCCGCTCATCGTCCGGACGAGGTCCGCCACCTTCTTGGATTCGTTCAGATGGCGGGAACCCGGCATGCCGCCGGGCAGGATGAGGCAATCCGCCGAACCGTCAAACTCCTCCACGGTCATGTCCGCTTCGACCTTCAGCCCGTGCGAACCCGTGACCGTTTTACCGAACAAACCCGCCGAACGGACATTCAGACCCGCCCGCCGCAGCACGTCAATCGGAGTAACGGCTTCGATTTCCTCGAAACCGTCTGCCAGGATGATCACGACTTTTTTGCTCATGATCGTATTCTAGCGGCCGCGAGCGGGCGATTCAAGATCCGCGTGCGGGGAAAATTATTCTTCGGGGACGAGGACCGGCGCGGGGGATTTTCTGACGAGGAGGTTCCCGAGGACAGCGATCGAGCAAACGAGGACGACGAGAAAGATTTCGAAGGCCAATTGGCGCCAGCAGGCGGCCTGGAGGAAATGCCGGGCGAAGGCGCCGAAGCCCCCTTGCGCGAGCGGATCGATTTCGCCCACGCTGAGAAAAGTCACCGGCGAAGAGAAGCGCAGGTCCGTCAGAGGCCAAAAAAGCGGCATTCCCTTCCAGGACCCATTATAAAAATCGAGGAGGATGTGGGTGACGTAGGCGAGAAAGCCCACCCAAAAGCTCTTGAGAAAAGCGGTCCTTTTCCAAAGCTTGAGCACAGCGGCGACGGTGAGGCCGACCGCGAATGCGGCCCCGAAACTGTGGGAAATTCCGTGGTGAAACAGATCGCCCTTTCCGGCCAGGAGGCCGGGGAGAAAATCCAGGTCCGCCAGGTTGGCCAGGAACACACACCCGGCCATCACCTTCCAATCGGGAAGGTGCCGGGAGGGCGAAACCAGGCGGGACACGGAATAGCCCGCGAAAGAGTGGAGCACTGGGAACGGCATGGCTTGATTGGATAGTATACCCGATCAAAGCTTTCTTTTGAACTGGCGTTCCAAATCCGAAAAGCTCATGCGGATAAAGGAGGGGCGGCCGTGCGGGCAATTGAAGGGGTTTTCGCACCGGCTCAGGCGCTCGACGAGGGTCTGGAGCGCGGCTGCGCCGAGAGGATCGAAGGCCTTTACTGACTGGCGCTTACAAGCGATGAGGGCGGCGATTTCCTCGGCTTTGCGCTCCATTCCCGTGTCCATCTTGCCGTCCTCCCGCTCTTCCAGAAAGGTGCGCAAAACAGCCGACGGGCTCTGGTCCTTAAAGATCGCCGGATAGGCCCGGACGACGAATTCGTTCTCTCCGAAAGCCTCCAGCTCGAACCCGGCCTGGGCGAGAAAAGAAAGGCTCTGCTCCAGGATCTGCCTCTGCCGGGGATGCACTTCAAGGATCTCCTCCATTAAAAGATGCTGCCGCTCGGGATGGTCGGATTCGAAATTCCTGCGCAGGGCCTCGAACATGACCCGTTCATGGGCGGCATGCTGATCGATGAGAATCAAGCCGTCCTCCGTCTCGGCCACCACGAAGGTGTTGTGGATTTGGCCCAGGATTTTGGTGATTTTCAGCTGATCCCGGAACGCCACCGGCACCGCGGATGCCGCGGTCTGCCAGGAATTTTCGACGGAAACGGGCTCCGCCGCACGGAGAGCCGTTTCCAGGACCGAGTCCAAAACGGCCGGCGCGGCGGTCTTTGACAACGGCAACAAAGTGCCCGGGACAGGCAGCGGAGGCGCGGAAGGGGGCATTCTCAGGAGCGGGGCCAGGTCGGCTTCCTTGAGCAGTCTTTCCGCCACCGCCCTTTTTAGAAAGGACTTGATCTCGCCCTCGTTTGAGATGCGAACCTCCTGCTTCGTGGGATGGATATTCACGTCCACCCGTTCGGGGTCGAGGTCCAGGAAAATCACCGCCAGCGGGTATTGCCCGTGGACGAGCAGGCCGTGATAGCCGTCCTGGACGGCGTAACTCAGGCCGAGGGCCTTCACCAGGCGCCCGTTCACGAAAAAAGTTTGGCCGAGCCGGTTGGCGCGGGCCGCCTGGGGTTTGCCGATCAGGCCCCGGACCCGGATGCCGCCGGTCTCAGATTCCACGGCGAGGAGCATCTTGACCGCGGGCTCGCCGAAAAGGATGCCCGCTCTCCCGGACAACCCGTCCGAGGGTTCGAATTCGTAGACTTTTTTCCCGCCCGATTCGAGCGTGAAACGGACGTCGAGACGGGCGAGGGCGATTTGACAGACGGTGTCGCAAATGTGCCCCATTTCCGTGGCATCGGTCTTGAGAAATTTCCGGCGGGCCGGCGTGTTGAAGAAAAGATCGCGCACCTCGATCATCGTTCCCTTCCGCCCCGCCGCGGCCCGGCAATGGTCGAGACGCCCGCCTTCCATGGAAATTTCCGTGCCGGCCCCCTCTCCATCGGCCGTGGTGACCATGACGGTGCGCGACACGGCGGCAATGCTGGGGAGGGCCTCGCCGCGGAATCCGAAGGAACCGATGCTCTCCAAATCCTCGGCCGTCCGGATCTTGCTGGTGGCGTGACGGACAAAGGCCAGCTTGGCGTCCTCCTCGCTCATCCCGCACCCGTTGTCCGAGACCCGGATGAGACTCTTTCCGCCGTTCTTGATCGAGACCTCGATTTCCGTCGCCCCGGCGTCGAGGGCATTCTCGATCAGCTCTTTGACGATGGAAGCGGGCCGTTCAATGACTTCCCCGGCCGCGATCTTATTGGCGATCTGCTCGGGCAAAACATGGATGATTCCCATTTCAACGGCCCTCCTTGCTGTCCAGGCGAAGTCTTTCCTTCCAGGCGGCAATGCGGTTGAGCGCTTCCAAGGGCGTCATGCCGTCGAGGCCCATTTCCCGGATTTCGTTGAGCAAAGGGTGATCGGTCACGGTCCCGGCCCAGGCGTCAAAAAGCCCGGGCTGGCGGTTTTTCTCCGCCGCGCCGGAGCGGTCCTTCTTGCCTTCGATGATCTGCGTGGCCTCGCCGCTTTCGCTCTCCAGGACGGCGAGGATCTGCCGCGCCCGGTCGGTCACCGAACGCGGGATCCCGGCCAGGGTGGCGACATGGATCCCGTAGCTCCTCTCCGAACCTCCGGGCACGACTTTGCGGAGAAAAACGATCCCGTCCCGGGTTTCCTTCACCGTCAGATTGAAATTCTTGATCCCGCCGAAATGCTTCTCGAGCTGGGTGAGCTCGTGATAGTGAGTGGCGAACAGCGTGCGGGGCCGCGCCGCGCCCTGGACCAGATGTTCGCAAATGGCCCAGGCGATACTGACGCCGTCGAACGTGGAGGTCCCGCGGCCGACCTCGTCCAGGATGAGCAGGCTGCGGCTCGTCGCCGCCTGAAGGATCTGGGCCGTCTCCACCATTTCCACCATGAACGTGCTTTCGCCTCCGGCCAAATTGTCGCTGGCCCCGATGCGGGTGAAAATGCGGTCCACCAGTCCGATCCGGGCCTTGGCGGCGGGGACGTAGGAACCGATTTGGGCCAGCAGCACGATCAGGCCCACCTGCCGGATGTAGGTCGATTTTCCGGCCATGTTCGGGCCGGTGAGCACCACGAGCTGGTTTTCGGCGCGGTCGAGGAAGGTGTCGTTGGCCACGAACTGGCCCTGCGGGAGCATGGCCTCCACCACCGGATGCCGTCCGCCCTCGATGAGCAATTCCCCCGACTCGACCACGGTCGGACGCACCCATTTCCTCTGGCGCGCGATCACGGCGAGCGAGGCCAGCGCGTCGAGACCGCCGAGGGCCTTGGACATCGATTGAAGCGGGACCAGCTCTTCCAGGATCTTCGCGCGGATCTCGTTGAAGATTTCGTACTCGAGCGACTTGATCTTGTCCTGGGCGCCGGAAATTTTCTGGTCCCAGTCCTTGAGCTCGGGAACGACGAAACGCTCTGCGTTGGCAAGCGTCTGGCGCCGGATGTAATTCTCGGGCACGAGGTGAAGATTGGCCTTGCTCACCTCGATCGCGTATCCGAAGACCTGCGAATATTTGATCCTGAGCGATTTGATCCCCGTCCGTTCGATTTCGCGCTGCTGGAATTCGAGGATCCAGGATTTTCCGTTTTTGGAGATCGAACGCAGTTCGTCGAGCTCGCGCGAATACCCGTCCCGGATGAGGCCCCCTTCCCGGACGGTGAGCGGGGGCGATTCCACGATCGACTGCTCGATCATTTCTTTCAGGTTGGGAAAGGGGATCATGGCGCCCAGGATTTCTCCGAGCGCGGCGCTGCGGGCCCCCGCCAGCGCTTTTTGGATTGCCGGGACGCGTTCCAGGAAAAGCCTCAGATTCTCGAGGTCGCGCGCATTGGCCACGCCGTAATTGAGCCGGCTCACGGTCCGCTCGAGGTCGCGGACCCCTTTGAAAAGCGAGCGCAGGAGCCCGGCCCGGTCCCCGTCGTCGGCAAGCTCCGCAATCCCCTCCTGACGCTTCGTGATTTCGGGGACCGAAAGCAGAGGATGAGTCACCCACTGATGGAGGGTGCGGCCGCCCATCGAGGTCAGGGTCTGGTCGAGACAGCCGAGGAGCGAGGCCGTCGCGCGGCCTCCCGCGAGATTGCTCACGAGCTCGAGACTTCTCTGGGTCTGGCGGTCCAACACCATGAAATCGTGCGTGTCGAAAAACTGCGGGAGGCGGAGGTGCTCGAGCGAGGAGTGCAGGTGGTCCTTCAAATAATAGAGGATGGCCCCGCAGGCCCCGACCGCAAGCGGCCGGTCGTGAAAAGACAGGCCCTCGGCCGTCGCCAGCTTGAAGCTTTCACGGATCATCCGGGACCCTTCGTCCAGGTCGAAAATCCAGTCCTCGTAAACCGTCAGCGCGGCGGCGAGCCCCGTCTTGACGAAAGAAACCAGCGCCTCTTCCGCGGCGCCTTTCGGCAAAATGACTTCCCGGGGCCCGAGCAGCGCCAATTCGCCCGCCAGCCGCTCCGGGGCCACTTCGCGCACAAAAAATTCGCCGGTGCTCAATTCGAGATAAGCGAACGCGGCCAGGCCTTTTTCCTGTTTGACGGCCACCATGTACTCGTGGGTCTTCCGCTCCTGGTCGTCGTCCAGATACGTGGCCGGCGAAATGATCCGGGTGATCTTCCTCTCCACCAGTCCTTTCGCCGCTTTGGGATCGCCGATCTGCTCGCAGATGGCCACTTTCAAATTATGGTCGAGCAGGGTCCGGACATACTCCTGGAAGGCGTGATGCGGAAAGCCGCACATGGGGACGCGGCCCGACTCCCCCGCGTCGCGGCCCGTGAGCGTGATGTTGAGCAGGTCGGAGGCGCGCACGGCGTCCTCGAAAAACATTTCGAAAAAATCGCCCAGCCGGAAAAACAAGATGGTGTCGGAAGGAAGGGTCTTCTTGATGGAACGGTATTGCTCCATCATGGGCGTCAATTTTTGCTCGAAGGAAAGGCTGTCGGTCATTGTCAGGGCGGTCTAAAACCGGTATCATTATAAGGATTTCGCCGGTAAACACAAAGCGGGAAATACGCCATGATGACGAAAATTCTGCTCGCCAATCCCCCGCGGGGCCGCTTCTTGGCGCCATGACCTCCGTTGCGGTCTTGGGACTCTCGCTCGCGGGCCTCTGGATTTCCGTTTATTTCACCGGCGTCTACTACCGCTGGTTCAGCCCGGACGTGTTTTGGGTCCCGCAGGTCTGCCGCCTGGACGAAAAATCCTGCCTGAACGTCCTCCAAACGCCGCGGGCGAAACTGTTCGGGATCCCCAATTCGGCCTTCGGCATCGGGATTTATTCCTACCTGGCGCTCAGCGTGTTCATTCTTCCGCCCTGGCCGGGATTCGCGCTCCTGGGCGCGGCCCTGGTCCGTTCGGCGTATTTGGCCCACAGCCTGATCTTCGTCACGAAGATCCCCTGCCGGCTTTGTTTCGCCAGCCACGGCATCAATCTGATTTTATTTCTGATTTACGCGGGCCAGGTCTTTTGATCAGGCGAGAAAAGGAAGTTCGACGATCTGGAACCAGTAGTCCTTGATCACTTTCAAGGCGCCGACCAGTTCCTCAAAGCCGAGGGGCTTGGTGACGAAAGAATTGGCTCCGTACTGGTAACACTTTTCGATGTCTTTCTTGTCCTTGGAAATGGTCAGCATCACCACCGGGATCTGCCGCAGGGCCGGATGGGCCTTGATTTCCTGTAGGGCCTCGAGTCCGGTCTTGCGGGGCATGTTGATGTCGAGGAAAATGAGCCCCGGCCGGGGCGCGTCTTCGGCATTCTCGTATTTGCCGCGGTGGAGGAGATTATCCATGAGCTCTTCGCCGTCCGCGACGCGGCGCAGCTCGTTCAAGAGGTGAAATTGCTTGATGGCTTCCTGCGTGAAGAAGAAGTAATCCTCATCGTCCTCCGCCATCAAGATCACGATCGGTTTTCGGGAAGGCATCGCGCTCATAAGTCTCCCGTCTTTTTTAATATTATAGTGATTCAGCCGGCAGGGTGACAATAAATTTGGAGCCCGCGCCGGGCACGCTTCTCGCCGTGATCCCTCCCCGGTGCCGGAGCGCGATACGCTGGCAGATGGCGAGCCCGATCCCGCTCCCATCATATTCCTGCCGCGTGTGGAGCCGCTGGAACGGGCGGAAAATCCGCCCCAGATATTTCTCGTCGAAGCCAATGCCGTTGTCCTCCACCACGATCTCGACGGTATGGGCCGCCGGACGCCGCGAAGTCAAGCGAACCACGGGCGAAACCCCGGGCCGCCGGAATTTGACGGCATTGTCGATCAAATTCGACAAGAGCTGCCTCATTTGGGCCCGATCCGCCTGGACCACCGGCAAATTCCCGTTTTCGATCCGGGCCCCCGATTCCGCCAGGCGCGGCCCCAGGGCGGCGACGACTTCCTTGCCGATCTCCGTCAAATCGACGCGTTCGAAGGGGTTCCCTTCCGTGGAGATACGCGAGTAGGCCCGCAATTGCTCCATCATCTCCACCATGCGGCGCGCGGCATCCTGGATCCGGTCCACATTTTTGCGGCCGGCCTCGTCGACCTCGGGCCCGAGCTCCTGCTTCAATTTGTTTCCGAAGGCCAGGATCTTGTGAAGAGGCTCCTGCATGTCGTGGGTCGCGACAAAGGCGAAAAGCTCCAGCTGCTCCAGCTCCGTTTTCGACCGGGCCAGCTCCTCTTTCTTCTTGATGATCTCTTCCTGGGAGCGCTTTTGTTCGCTGATGTCCCGGACCACAAACGACAAAAACTTTTTTCCGCCCGCCGCCCAATCGGAGGCGCTGAGTTCCGCCGGAAATTCACTGCCGTCTTTCCGCAACCCGGCCACTTCCACGGGCCAGGAGGCCGGCTGGAGCTTGAACGAATGCCGATATCGCTCGGGAAGGATCATGTCGACCGGCCGTCCCAGCGCTTGCCTGCGCTCATGCCCGAAGATCCGTTCCGCCGCCCGGTTCCACCCCATGATCCGGCCGTCCGGCCACGTCGAAATGATGGCGTCTTTGGCCGTTTCGACGACCGACCGGAATTTTTCCTCCTGCTCTTTCACGGCGCGGTAACTCGCCGACAGCCCCAGGGCCGCCAGCAAAGCCACCAGGACGGTGATCCCTTCGACCAGCAGCACGAATGCCAACACGCCGTCCCGGGCGCGAAAGGCCTCCGGCGCCGGCTGTTCGATCATCACGCCCCAGCCGAATTTGCCGACCGACGCGAAGGCGGCCACCGATTCTCCCTTCTTTTCCGGATCATAAATGACGGCGGCGCCCTGCTCGCCTTTGAGGACCGAGCGGGCGAGCGGATGCCGGGAATAATCGGCGATCTCGGCTTCGAGGGAATGACGCGGATGCGCCGCAACCTGGCCTTTGTGGTCTAAAAAATAAATGAGCCCCCCGGGGCCGACTTTGGTTTCGCGGCTCCATTCCAGGATCGTTTCCAGGCGGATTTGAAGGGCCAGGACGCCGAGCAAGGTTTTCGATTCGGAGAAAATCGGGGCGGAAACGGCGATCACGTTCAGCCGCGGCTTCGCCGTCCTTTTATAGACGGGCGAAACGTAAGGGCCCTTCCCGGCAACCGCGCCCCGGTACCATTCTCGAAAGGCGAAATTCACGCCGATCACCTCCGGAAGGGCCGGCGAGTCCGCCTTGAGAGTGCCCTGGGGATCGGCGATCAGGACGCGCTCCACGGAAGTAAAGTCCCGCGGAACCGATTCCAATAAACGAATGGCGCCCGCCCAATCGTCTTGGGAAATCAGCTCCCGGAACCGGACGCGGGTGGAAAGCGAGACTGCCAGATTCAAGAGCCCCTCGAGCTTTTCCTGCAGGGCGCGTGCGGCCATGGCGGCCAGCGCCTGACGCCGCTCAAACGCGGTCTCCGTCAAGTTGCGGTGGATTTGCGAATAACCAAACCATCCCAGCAATACGGCGGGCAAAAGCACCGCAGCGACGATGAGGGCCGATTCGCGACGGGGCCGAACTAACTCCATCATGCCTTCATTATAACCTTTCCAGCCCAGCGCTATTCCTTTAAAATACCGCAGGACTACCCTGATGAAAATCGTCTGCGCCGCGCTTCTCGCCGCCCTGGTGTTTCTTTTCTTCTCTCCCGTCCTTTCTTTTGATTTCGTCAACTGGGACGACGACGTCTACGTCTATGACAACCCGTCCATCCGCGGCTTTGAGCCGGCGAACCTCCGGAGATGGTTCACGCGCCCGCAAGTCCGCTTGTACGTGCCGGCAACCATGATGAGCTATGCCGCCGACTACGCCCTACACGGCAACCGGGCCGGCGGATTTCACGCCACCAATTTGGCGCTGCACCTGGCGAATTCGCTCCTGGCCTTCTGGATCTTGTTCTCCGTGTCTGGAAACGCCTGGGCCTCTTTTTTGGGTGCCCTTTTGTTCGCCTTGCATCCGGCGCAGATAGAACCCGTCGCGTGGATTTCCGAAAGGAAAAGCCTCCTTTCTGCCTTTTTCTCGCTGGGGGCGTTCGTCCTTTTCATGCGCCCCCCGGGCCGCGCGGGACTCGAGCGCGCTCTCTCGCCTGCGCTTTTGGCCGTTCTATGCCTGCTTGCCG
>JACQVP010000100.1 GCA_016209715.1 Candidatus Omnitrophota bacterium | reverse complement strand
GTTGGGGCGGGCCTCGTAGATGATGAGAATCACGCCCAGCGGCACCCGCACCTTGGAGATCACCAACCCGTTGGGCCTTCTCCAGCGGCTGATGTGCTCTCCGACCGGGTCCGGCAGGCGGGCCACCGCCTCCATCGAGTCCGCCATGTCTCCGACCCTCTTTTCATTCAAGGTGATCCGGTCCAGCAGGGCCTTCGTGAGGCCGGTTTGAACGCCGTATTCGACGTCCTTCCGATTGGCGGAAATCAAGTTGCGGGACTCGCGCCTCAATCGCGCCGCGATCTGGCGGAGGATTTTGTTCTTGGTTTTCGGGTCGAGATTGGCGACATGAAAAGACGCCTCCCGCGCTTCCCGGGCAATTTTTTTCGCGTATTGCATCATTTCCGCGGATCCGTCAGTCATTTCGAGTCTCCCGATGTCACCACCAGATTGTCGCGGTGGATCACTTCGTCATAGTCCTTGTAACCGAGCTTTTCCCGGATTTGGTCCGTCTTCAGCCCCTTGATCCTCGCGGTTTCCTCCGCGTTGTAATTGACCAGTCCGCGCGCGATCTCCCGGCCGCCGGAGTCGAGAACGCGGACGGCATCCCCGAGATCGAAACTTCCCTCCACGGACAAAATGCCGGACGGAAGCAGGCTCCGGCCCTGGTTCACGAGCGCCTTTCGCGCCCCGTCGTCAATCCGGAGAGCGCCCTGCGGATGCGAAAAAGCGAGCCAATTTTTTCTCGATTGGCGTTTCTTCTCTCCCGCCATGAAGAGCGTTCCCAATTTCTCACCGGCCAGGATGCGCCGCAAAATGCCGGGTTCGCGGCCGCTGGCGATGATCATCGGGACCCCCGCCTGCATGGCAAAACGGGCCGCCTCGAGTTTCGTTTCCATTCCGCCGGTCGTTTGCGCCCTTTCATTCTTGTAGACATGCGACCTCAGCGATCCGTCGATTTCCGACAAGGAGCGCACCGCCTCGAGGCGGTTGCCGCCGTCGACGTAGAATCCGTCTACGTCGGACAGGATCACCAGGAGATCGGCGTCCACCAAAGAACTCACCAGCGCCGACAGCGTGTCATTGTCTCCGAAGCGGATTTCTTCGGTGGCGACGGTGTCGTTCTCGTTGACCACGGGCAGGACCGACATCCGGAGCAGCGCGTTGAGCGTGTTGCGGGCGTTTAGATAGCGCGAGTGTTCCTGGATGCCGTCACGGGTGAGAAGGACCTGAGCGGTATGGAACTTGCGGCGCGAGAAATAATCCTCATAAATCTTCATCAGTTTCCCCTGCCCGATGGCGGCGCAGGCCTGAAGCCCCGGAAGTTCCTTGGGCCGTGCCTTCATGCCGATCACGTCCATCCCGCAGGCGATGGCGCCCGAACTGACGAGCACGGCGCGGCATCCTTCCTTGAGCACGTCATAAATCTCGGAAGAAACCCGCTCCACTTGTTCCTTCGAGAACTGGCCGTTCTTGGCGGTCAGGATGCTGGTCCCGACCTTGACGACGATTCTTCTATTCCGAAACATGGCGTTCCTTCGCGAGAACCTTCTGCGCCTCTTCCATCAACTCCGCGGTGCCTTCCCCGGTCACGGCGGAGACGAAGAAGACGGGACAGGGCAAATCTTCCCGCTTCCCTTCCATCTTTTCCCGGACCTCGGGAAGGTCCCGCTTGCTGACTGCAAAAAAATGCGGGATCGACGACCAACCGGGATGGAAGGCGGAGAGTTCCGCGAGGAGGTCATTATATGCGGATTTGGGATCGAATGCATCCTGAAAAGGGTCCGCCATGAGGATCATCAGGCGCGCCCGCTCGAGGTGCTTCAGAAATTGGTTGCCGAGCCCTTTTCCCCGCGAAGCTCCCTTCGCGAGGGAAGGAAGTTCGCATAAACTTAGGTTCTGGAAATCCGGCGTCTCGAACATGCCGAGTTGCGGAGATTGGGTCGTGAAGGGATAAGGCTCGGACTTCGCCTTGGAACCCGTCAGGCAGTTGAGGAGAAGTGATTTGCCCGAATTCGGGAAGCCCACCAGGAAGATGTCGGCGTTCAGCCGCAGGTTGAAGACGACTTCCATCTCCTGTCCCCTTTGGCCCGGTTGGGCCATCTTGCCGTGGTGGCCGTTGCCCTTGCCGCCGCGACCGCCGCGAAGAGCGACCACCTCGTCTCCTTCTTCGACCAAGTCGCGGATCAGAAGCCGGTCTTGCTTGTTAAAGACCGTGGTCCCGCAGGGCACGAGGATGAGGAGGTCCTTGCCGTCGCGGCCTTTCTTGAGATTGCTGCTGCCGTGGGCACCGGATTCGGCGCGATAGTTGTGATGAAAACGGAAGGAATACAGGCCGGTGATGTTCCGGTCGGCGCGAATGATCACGTCGCCGCCGTCGCCCCCGTCGCCGCCGTTCGGGACCATCTTTTTGTCAGTCCTGCGGAAAAAACTCTCACACCCCTTTCCGCCGTTGCCGGACTCGATCACGATGGAGATTTCGTCGACAAATATCAAAGGGGGGCTCCTTCAGAGGCGAAGCGGAAGTTTTGGCGAACCGTCAAATCAATGGGCGGGTACGATATTCACGACGCGGTTCTGGGCGAACTCGACGATTCCGTCTTTCAAGGCGAACAGGGTGTCATCGCTCCCCAGGCCGACAAATTTTCCGGGCTTGAAACGGGTGCCGCGCTGACGGATGATGATAGAGCCCGTCGTGACTTTTTGTCCGCCGTAGGCCTTGACGCCCAAGCGTTGCGCATTGCTGTCACGCCCGTTACTGCTGCTTCCCTGAGCTTTTGTGTGAGCCATGTGATTTCCTATTCCGCCTTCAAAACGATCTCTTTGACCAAAAGCTTGGTCTTGAGCTGGCGGTGCCCGATTTTGCGACGGTAATTCTCGCGCCTGCGGAACTTGAAGGAAAGGATCTTCTTTTCGCGCATATCGCCCAGGACTTCGCAGACCACCGAGGCGTTCTTGACCAGGGGTTTTCCCACCAGAATTTCGCCGTCTTTGTCGACCAGCAAAACATCCTTGAGGGTGACGCTGGCGCCTTCCTTTTTGGCAAGGCTTTCGACCTCCAACACATCGTTGGGGGCCACCCGGTATTGCTTATTTCCTGTTCTTACGAGAGCATACATTCGGAGCACACCTTTCGTGAATTTGAAGGCCGTATTATAGGGATTTACTTTCCCTTTGTCAAAACATTTTAACCCCGTTGCTGCAAATAGGATACTAAATGCGGGGGGGACCTGTCAAAACGGGAAACTCCCGCCGGAGGCGGGCCTGCTCTCCGAGGTCCAAATCGGCCGCAATGACCGCCGGGCGGGTTCGGCCGGCTTGGGCCAGGATGCGGCCCCATGGATCTATGATTAAGCTACGTCCATGACTCACGATACGGCTGGAAGGGTCGGCGCCGAATTGGGCCGGGGCGATGATAAAAACCTGGTTTTCGACGGCCCTCGCGCGCAAGAGGACCTCCCAATGCGCCTTCCCGGTGACATCGGTAAAGTTGGCGGGACAAAAGATGACGCGCGCGCCGGAAAAGGTCATGGCCCTGAATTGCTCCGGGAACCTCAAATCGTAGCAGATGGAAAGTCCCGCGCGGAGGCCGCACACATTCGCCGTGACGACGCCACGTCCGGGCAAAAAAGTTTCGGACTCGGAAACCACGGGGCCGCGCCGGAGACGGATATCGAATAGATGCAATTTCCGGTAATAGCCCACGATCTTGCCAGCGGGTGAAATCAGCACGCTCGTGTTGTAATAAAAAGCAGGACGGCCGCTGCGCTCGATCACGCTGCCCAACAGGATCGCGACCTTCAACGAGCGCGCGAGCGCCCGGAACCCGCCGATCAGACAGCCGGTCCGGCGGACGGCCACGCGGCGATAATTTCGCGTCGCCCCGCGGTAATGAAACAACTCCGGCAGGCAGATCAAACGGGCGCCCCGGTCCCGGGCTTGGACGATTCCCTGCCGGCACCGCTCGAGGTTGGCCTCGACCTCCTCGCCCGCGCTGATTTGGACGCAAGCCACGCGAATTTTCTTAAGGCTCATCCAGGCTCCAATCGTAATCGGAATATTTTACTTTATAACGCCCCCGCGCGAGATAATCGCTCTTGCGGGGTTCGGCGTAATGGGCCACAAAGCTCAACACCGCGCGTTCCGCCGCTTTTTCCTCCGGCCCCCCGCCGTAATTCAGAATAAATCGATCGGCATGCCACTTGAAAATCGGCGACAGATATATTTTCCGCCGGCCGGGCTCGATCCGGTTGAAACGGGGATCGCTCACAAAGGCGCGGACGTCTTCCTCCAGAGACCGGTCGAGGTCCGCCGCCCGGTAAACCCGGCGCAAAGGGGGCCCGCCCTTGGCCGGCCGGTACAAGGCCAGACAAATCCTTTCGTCCCGGAAAGTGTCGAGCAGCCATTTTTGCTCGATTTCACGCCGGGTCGGAGAGGATCCAAAGAGCGCAGGGCGCCCGCCCTCCTCGAGGCCCCGCGCGTTCTCGAGCGGGCCGCGATCCAGGACCGTCTTCAACATCCACCCGTTCAGGAAATTTAAGAGAAACGCGATCCGCTCCTCGCGCGGCCAGGCTTCGAAGGTTTCCCGGGGCACTGCCGCCGCGTTCGCCAGATAAGATTCGAGGAGGTCTTCTTTTTGCGCAGCGCGGCGGAAATCGACCCGCCCGTTCAGCAGGCAGAAATCCAAAAACTGCTCGAAAGCCAGCTCAGAGTAGGAGGCACCGGACGCGGCCGGAAGGGGGGACACGGCCCAAACGGAAATCGCGGACAGAAAGAGCAGGAGGGCAGCGAGCCTTCCCGCAAGCCTCATTTCGCGCCGGCTTTGGCCCCGGATTCCGCTTGCGCTTTCAGCTTTTTGTCGTAACAGTCGGGACAATTGTACACGGCCTTGGCGAGGGTCCGGTCGTAATCCGTACGGATCACGATCCGCTTGACCATCCCGACGTCCTGGCCGCAAGTGTCACATTTCATGGGATTCGGCCTAAAATTTGAGCCCGTGGTTCTTCAGAAAATCCAGGTCATTTTTCGTGATTTCAAATCTCATGTCTTCGTCGCCCGCCGCGCCGTCTTCGTTCACGCATTCTTCAAATTCGTATTCGAAATCCGCCAGCTCGTCTTCCGTCAGAGGCAAAAAGGTGAAAAAGCAGAGGTTCAGATTGACGTTCTTGTTGTCCAAAAGATTCGAGAAGTCGACATTGCCGGTCTTCTGAGACTTCAAAATTTTCTTGAGAAGACTCAAGAGCTCGTTCATGTTTTTCCCGAAATCGTTCGAGTCCTTCATTCGTGTCCCCCTATGGTTGCGAATGGTTTGGTCCAACCCGATTAACTCAAACCCGCTTCTTCCAGAACTTCCTCAGCGACGAAAATTGGCGCCCCCGCCCGCAGGGCGAGCGCGACGCTGTCCGAAGGCCTTGCGTCCACCTGTATTTCCTGGCTGTCGCGTTCCAGGACCAGCTTGGCGTAAAAGGTGTTGTTTTCCAGCTTGTCGATGACGATGTGCTTGAGCGCGGCGCCGAGATAGCCGATGGTGCTCAAGAGCAGATCATGCGTCAAAGGCCGCGGCGGCGTGATGCCGCTCAACTTCAATTTGATGGCGTTGACCTCGGCCATGCCGATCACGACGGGAAGGTACCGGCTCCCCTCTTTTTCCTTGAGAACGATGATTTGCTCGCTGCGGTTCTCGTCGATCTTGATCTTGGACAAGGTCACTTCTTGTATCAACTCGTCCGCTCCTTGATCAGGCTGAGGCCGGACTCGGCCAACTCGGCCCATCCGCTTTCCGGATATCGGCGCACGATCTCATTATAGCCGGATGCCGCCCGCTCGGCATCCCCCAATCGTTCGTGATGACGGGCGATGTAATAAAGAAGGGGGCGCACCAATTCGGGATCGCTTTCCTCGGTCAAAAACGCCTCAGCCTTCGAAAGGAAATCTGGGGACGGGCCTTTTTCGCTCAACTCCCGGAGGCGGAGGAACTCTCGTTGGGACCGGGTGATCGAGGACAAGGGAGACTGTGACCGGCCGGCACAGGCGATCATGCCGGCCAGAGAGACCAACAACGCCCCCAGCACCCATGGCCGCCGCCGCGTCATTCCTGATTTTTTTGTTTCGCCCGGACAATCTCTTTCTCGAGCGCCTCTTGCTCGGAAAGAGTCGCTTTCAGCTGCTTCTCTTTGTCGGTGATTTCCTTTTCCAAGTCAGCCTGTTTCCGGACCAGGTCCTTGAGCGCCTTTTCGTAAAAGCCGACTTTCTCCTGCGCCAAGGCCTTTTCGAAACGGGCTTTTTCCTGGTCGGATTGCGCCGAGATCTCGGACATCCGCAGGCGGACGGAGGCGATCTCTTCCTGGAACCGGACGCACTCCTGCTCCCGGGCCGCGAGCTTGCCGGACCACATCTTTTCGGCGACCTCGTATTCACGCCCCAGAGAATCCAACTTTTCGCGCATCGATTTCGCCTCCGCCTCGAGCAGGGCGATTTTCCGCTCCTGCGGCTTTTCCCTTTCCTCGAATTGCTGCACGGCGAGCTCGTGCTTCAGGCGGAGGGCCTCGAACTCATGAAGCAGATTTTCGCGATCCGACGCAACCGACTTCAGGGAGCTCGCGGTCGAGCTCTCCTTGTCTTTCAAAAACCGCACCTCCCGCTCCAAGGCTTCTATTTTCTGTTCCTGGATGAGGCGTTCCTCCACCAGGAGCTCGTATTGATGCGAAAGGATCTCATGCCTCTTTTTCGAATCGTCATTCTCTTCGACCCCGACAGTCTTGATGTGCACCTGGCCATTCCGCTCGATTTCCTCGCGGATGTGGGTGACGGCCTGCTCGGTGGACAGCGGTTCGCGCTTGCTAGACGTCACGGGAACGTCGAAGACGAAAGGTTCGGATTTGATGAAATTCAGGCGGGGCTCTTCCGGCCAGACGGTCTTAAAGCATTTGCGCTTGTGGAGCGGGTTGTTGCTGAGAATGATCTCCTGACCGTTCTCGTGAAAATAGTAGCGTACTTTCTGCGCCACTTCGTAATTGAGGTTTTCCAGGAGTATCACGGGGGCGTTGCCCACGACCTGGGAGGCCTCCTCTTCCGAAATGGAAAAGGTCTGCTTGAGAAGCTCGACGGCGCGCGTCTTCGCGAGCTCACCCTTGACGGGATTCAGGATGATGCTCCAGCCGTGTTGTGTTTCAGGCAACGTTCTTTTAGGGATTATCACTTGATGATCGCGTTATTTTCGGATTGTAACGTAGTTTTGTACGACCGTCAACCGCGCGGCCGCATTCAAAGAGAAATTTTTTGCGCGACGTCGGAAATCAGCGGCATTTCCCAGTATTCATTCATCAACACCTTGAGGATTCCGACCAATGATAGGATTCCGCAAATGACAAAGGCCAGCGTGAAAACCACGTCTCCGATTGCCGGGACGATTTTGAGAATGCCCGCGCCGAACTCGAGGATGAACAGGACCAGCCCCTGCTTGCCGTGGAACAGGGCGAATTTATTTTCCTTCTTCAAAGCCAGCGGCACCAAGCAAAGAACGGAAACGTAACCCACGGCGGCAAAAAACTTTCCGTCATTTATAATTTTCGTCTCGTGCGTTTCGCCCTCGTTGCCGGCGGGGGGAATTTTGTCTTCGGTCATACGTGTCTCCTGTCTTTCGTTATAGTTACGGCCGCGGCGGGCAGCCTCTTAACTCATTTTATGGAAATACCCGCCTTCGACCGGCTTTCCTTTTATTAAATGCTCCTCGATGATGCGCTCCAGTATTTCGGGCGTGACCCCGCCGTACCAGACGCCTTCGGGATACACGACCAGGATGGGACCGCCCTCGCAGATCCCGAAACAGTTGCATTGTGAACGCTTCACCGGACCTTTCGCGACTTTGTCGTAAAGGCCGAGGGAATCGAGCCGCTTTTTCAAGGTCTGGTAAAGCGTTTCCGAAGCGCCGGGAGCGCAGCGCGGACCGGTGCAGACCAGCACATGCCTCTGATAAGTTTTCATTTCCTTTGGTTCCACGGGATCCTCCGTTCGGTTAATCGAGTCGATTGAAAACGTTCGAAGCCTCCAGCGCTTGGCCCGTAAACCTCCACTCGGCCTCCGGCTCGCCCGTCCCCGGATGGATGTCCAGGACGCGGGCCCGGCCGTTTCCGTTTTCGACGAGAAACATCGAACAGGGATCGAGGGGAATCGCGCGGAAAAGCTGGAGGGGCGCCCCGAGGAGATCGAGCAGCAAGAGCCGGATCGGGCCTCCGTGAGAGACCGCGACGACGGTCTCGGAGGAAGGCCGCAGGGCCTCGAAAAAATGCCGCACCCTTCCCGCCACGCTCGTCACGCACTCTCCGGCCGGCGGTGAAAAATCGGGTTTCAATTCCAGCCAGTCGCGGTACAGCGCGGGATACCCGGCCTCGAGATCGGCATGATGCCGTCCCTCCCAGTCGCCGAAAAAAATTTCGTTGAGACGGGCGTCGCTCTCGTGGGGCATTCCGCACTCGCCGGCAATGATCTCTGCGGTTTGCCGGGCCCTCAGAAGCGTCGAAGAAAAAATGCGCGCCGGCCGGATGTTTCGGACCGCGCCCGCGGCCAGACGGGCCTGTTCCCGGCCCCGCGCGTTCAAGGGCACCGGGGCGTTGCCCTGCAGCCGGCCCTCGGCCAGCCAATCCGTTTCGCCGTGGCGGAGGAGAAAAAGCCGCATCAGAACTCGACGCCTTTCTGAGCCAGGATGCCCTGCTTGAAAGGGTGCTTCACTTCTTTCATTTCGGTGACCAGGTCGGCGATTTCGACAATCCCGGGATGCGCGTTCCGGCCCGTGAGGATAACGTGCACGTCAGCCGGCTTGTCCCTAAGCGCCACGATCACCTTGGCCGGATCCAGGTATTGGTAATCGATGACATAGTTGATTTCGTCAAAGATAACCATCGCATATTCGCCGCTCATCATCTTCTCGCGGCCGAATTCCCACGCCCTGGCCGTCATTTCGATGTCGCGCTCGCGGTCTTTGGTGTCCCAGGTGAAACCTTCTCCCATCGGACGGATCTCCAGCCAGGGCGCCAGCCGCTCCGCGGCGGCCAACTCGCCGTATTTCCAGGCGCCCTTGATGAACTGGACCATCATCACCTTCATGTGATTGCCCACGCAGCGCATGGCCATCCCCAGGGCGGCAGAAGTCTTTCCCTTCCCGTCGCCCGTGTGGACCATGATCAACCCCTTTTTGATCCGTTTGGCGTCTTTCGGCACCGGATTTTCTTTCGGCGGTTTCGTCATTCGAGGCCTCCGTATCGGGTCAGATGATTGAAGATCATGCCCGCCCCCAAGAGCGCGACCAGAGAAAAAAGCAGCGCGAAAAAAGAAGTAAAATACATGAGCCGGACCGATTTCGCAATGTCCTCGCGCTCCGGTTCCCGGCCCTCGGTGTGCAGAAAAGGTTTCTTCACCGCCTGCCCTTCATAATAACTCAATCCGCCCAGGCGGATTCCCAGGGCGCCTGCGAACGACGATTCCGGAAAGCCGCTGTTAGGGCTGGGATGGTTCCGTCCGTCGCGGAACCCGACGCGAAGAGCCCGGGCGGCGTCGCTCCCGGAAAAAAAGGCGGCCAGAGCGATCAAGAACGGCGTGATGCGAGCCGGGATGAAATTCATGAGATCATCCAGGCGGGCGGAAAAACGCCCGAAATTTTCGTATCGCTCGTTCCGGTACCCGAAAAGCGAGTCCAGAGTGCTCGCGGTCTTGAACACCATGACGAACGGCGCGCCCCCCAGCGCCGCGTAAAAGATCGGGGAAACAATTCCGTCCAGGCTTCCCTCGGCAACCGTCTCCACCGCGGCGCGCACGATGTCTTTCTCCTCCATCGTCCCGGTGTCCCGGCCGACGATCTTTGCCAGGTGCTGCCGGGCCGAAGCCAGATCGCCTCGCCCCAGGCTTTCGTCGACGCGGCGCACGTGATCGTCCATGTCACGGACCGAAATCGCGCTGTAAATAAGAAAGATGCTGAGCGCGAACGCCATCGCCGGATGCGCCAGATTCGAGAGCCAAAGCAAGCCCACGGTGATCAGAAAAACGTCGAGAGGGAGCGCGATCGCCAATAGCCAGCCGGCCTTGACATCGTCCTGGACGCGGCGGCGGATCCGGTCTTCGTAGAGTTTCGCCATCGCGCCCACCAGGCGGACGGGATGGAAACGATAGGGAGGGTCTCCCAGGACCAAATCCAAAGCGTATCCGAGGATCAAGGCCAGGGCTAGCATCCGAGCAACCCGTCCAGGTATTTGAAGTCCAGGGCCTTCCGGACATGGCGGGCAAGGCGCGAATAGGAATCCTCTTTCGATTTCCGATGGCCAGGGCGGCCTCCTCCGTTCCGCAGCGAAGGGGCATCCATCACGGCGGCCAAAAAATTTCTTCGGAATGAATCGCTGTCAAAGAGCCCGTGCAAATAAGTGCCGTACACGTTTCCCTTCCGGTGAAGAACGGGACCGTTGGCCGCGATCTCCGCCGACCGCCCCATGCGGATTTCATATCCCTCGACCGATTCATCCAGCAAACGGCTTCCGATTTTCATGCGGACACGCGCCCTGGTCTTCCGGGTGATCTTGTCCGGCCGGAAAAACGTGGTGAAAGGCAACAATCCCAGTCCTCGGAGCCGGGCCCTGCGGCTCTCCACCCCCCCGGCATCCTCAATCGAACGCCCCAGCATTTGAAAGCCCCCGCACAGCCCCAGAATCTTCCCTCCCCGCGCGGCGTACTCCCGGAGAACTCTGTCGAGGCCCCGGTTCCGTAAAAACTCCAGATCATGCGCCGTGCTCTTGGTGCCCGGCAGGATCACGAGGTCCGGATTTCCGAATTCCCCTCGAGACGAGAAATAGCGGACCGAAAGACGCGGCTCGAGCCGAAGCGGACGGAGGTCGGTAAAATTTGAGATGCGCGGGAGACGGGCCACGGCGATGTCATAAGACCCGCTCTTTCCGGATGTTTTCAAATCCAGCGTGTCTTCCTCGTCCAGATACAGCCCCTCCAAATAAGGCACCACGCCCAGCACCGGAACGCCGGTTTTACGCTTGAGAAAATCCAGACCGCTTTCCAGCAGCCGGGCATCCCCCCGGAATTTATTGATGATAAAGCCCGCGACGCGCCTGCGGTCGGCCGGCTGCAACAGGCGGTAAGTCCCGTAAAGAGAGGCAAAGACGCCGCCCTTTTCGATGTCTCCGACAAGCAGCACGGGAGCGCCGGCCCAGCGCGCCGTCCTCATATTGGCCAAATCCTGTTTCCTCAAATTGACCTCGGCGGGACTGCCCGCCCCTTCCAGGATAAGAAGTTCGTATCTTTGGCGCAGCCAAGCCAGCGATTGCTTGATGCGCCTGACCGTCTCCGGACGGTGCCGATAGAATCGGGCGGTGTTCATGTGGCCGATCGGGCGCCCCTGGACCACCACTTGGGAGCCCGTTTCCGAATGAGGCTTGAGCAAAATGGGGTTCATGTGAACGGACGCCTCGGCCCCCGCGCATTCGGCCTGCATGGCCTGAGCCCGCGCGATCTCTCCCCCCTCGTCCGTGACGTGGGAATTGTTGGACATGTTTTGGGCCTTGAAGGGGGCCACGCGCCAGCCGCGCGCGCGGTAGATCCGGCAAAAGGCGGCCGCCAGCACGGACTTTCCCACCCCCGACCCGGTCCCCTGGATCATCAAGGCCTTAGCGAGCGTCATGGCGCTCCTGCCAAGCGGCCCTCAAGGCCTGGACGAGGAGTTGGTTCTCATAACGGGCGCGGATCGAGACCCGGAAGAACTGGTTGTCCAGCCCGGCAAAATTGGAGGCGTCGCGGACCATGATCTTATCGTCCGCCAGCCGCATCGCCAGCTTCGCCGCGTCGAAACCGGCCCGGAGTTTGAGCAGGTAGAAATTGGCGGCCGATGGAAACAATTTCAATTCCGGAATGGCGGCCAGCGCGGGGCTCAGGAACTCCTTCTCCGCCGCAAGGCGCTTGCGGGACTCCTCCTGAAAGTCCCGGTCCCGGAGCGCTTCGACTCCCAGCGCTTCGGCCAGGCCGTTGACGGACCAGGTGATCTTTTGCTGTTCCAGCCGCTCGATGAGGCGCCGCGGGCCCAGCCCGTAACCGATTCGAATGCCCGGCAGGTTGAAAAATTTCGTCAGCGATCGGATGAGAAAAAAATAACTGCCGTCATTGATGGCCGGGGCCACGCTGTCCGCCGGGGCCCAGTCGATGAAGGCCTCGTCCACCAGAGTGAAAATGCCGCGGCGCTTCATTTCCTCAAGGACCTGCAGGACCTCGCGCTCGCCCAGCAGGTTCCCCGTCGGGTTGTTGGGGTTGGCCAGGATGAACAGGTCCACCCCGCGGACCGCGTTCAGGATCTCCTGCAGGGAGATGGCGAAATTATTTTTTTCGGGAAGCCGCACCGAACGGACTTGTACGCCTTGGAGGTTCAAGGCCCGGCGATATTCCAGAAAAGACGGCTCCAACAGAAGCGCCGACCGCGGCTTGAGCAACTGGATCAGGAGGTAGATGAGCTCGGTGGAACCGTTTCCCGCGATCACGTTCTCTGGCCACAGGGGAAAATGACGCGCGACTTCCCTTTTCAGTAGGCCGGACTCCGGATCGGGATAAGTCGAGAGCAGGTGCGCGGCATAGCGGTAACATTCGAGAACGGACTCGGGAGGGCCCCACGGATTGGTGTTGACGGAAAAATCGACGACTTCGGGCTCGGGCACCCCGAATTGTTTGGCGAACTCGCGGACGTTTCCGCCGTGCAGCGAAGGTTTCATAGTACCGCCATCCAGGCGGTGACGCCGAGGATCCAGACTTCGGATATTTCGGAGGCCGCGCCGAGCACGTCGCCGGTCACTCCGCCGATCCTTTTTCGGGCCGCCCAGCCGAGGAGGAGACAATAGAACGCGAGAGCGGCCGCGTGAATGACCGTGAAATAGATCCCGAGCGGGAGTGCGAACGCCAGCGTGACCGCCAAAGCAATCGCGAGATCCTTCCGCGCGATCTGGCCCACGAATCCGTTTCCCAAACCCTGGGGGCCGCCGACGTAAGGAAGATAACTGGCCAGGATCACTGGCACGGTCCGCGAGGCCGCCGTCAAAAAAAGAAATAAAAAGAAATACCGGGAAACCGGGACCAAAAGCTCCCATTTCGCGAGGATGACGAAAACGGTCCCGAGCGCTCCCATCACCCCAATCCGGGAATCTTTCATGATCCTCAACACCTCTTCCCGGTCACTGCGGGAGCTGAAGAAACCGTCGCAAAAATCGGCCAGCCCGTCGGCGTGCAGGCCGCCCGAGAGGACAACCGGCCCGAACACCAAGATCAAAACGGCGGCCCGGGCCGGGAGAAAGGACGAAGCCATCCAAAACGCGAGGTAGCAGACCAGACCGATGCAGGCTCCCACCAAAGGGAAATATGCGGCGGACGAAGCCAAGGGAGGCTCGCCGGCTTCCGCCGGAGGGACGGGGACTACCGTGAGGAAACCGACCGCGCGGAGAAATTTATTCATTCGACGAGGGACTTCTCGCACCCCGCTTTTAGATTCAGGGCGGACTCGACAAATCTGCCGGCCAAAAGAGGGGAGCTTCCGAAATGAAGGTGCTGATAGGACGCCAGCACGGGAAAACTCCAGTATCCCTCGGCCCCCCCCGAAAAACGGTAGGGCGGCTCAGAGAGCTGCCCGTGCGGGAGCCAGCGCGAATAATGAAACTCGTGCGAGCGCAACTTGTCCCCCCTGCTGAAAAGGAACGTGTCGGCGTTCGCTTCCAATTCTTTGTAGCCGAAGGATTGCAGGGAGGGCGTCATCTCGACCTCCCCGGGAAGAATGCCGGCCATGCCGAAGACGTGCCCGTCCCGGTCGCGGAACCGTTCAGCCAGGTAAATCAGCCCGCCGCACTCCGCGTATATCAGATGCTTTTCCGCCGCGAATTTCTGCAGGCTCTCGATCATGGAGAGGTTCCGGGACAGCTTCGGCGCGAACATCTCCGGGAACCCGCCTCCCACGTAGAGCGCGTCGATGTTTTCGGGAAGCGCGTTGCCGTAAAGCGGCGAGAAGAAAACCAGCTCCGCGCCCTGGTCGCGAAGGAGGTCGAAATTGTCCTCGTAATAAAATGAAAATGCCTCGTCGTAAGCGACGCCGATCCGCACCTTGCTCCGCCTCTCTTCCCCCGGGCCGGACCAGGAACAAACTTCACCCGCCGGTTCCTGCGCCGGGACGCGCCGTTCAAAACGGCTGATCGCGAGAAGACGCTCCAGATCGAGCGTGTCCGAGATCCTTTTCAGCCGGTCGAAGAAAGAATGGCTGAGCGGGTTCTCGAGGGCCGAGGTGAGGCCGAGATGCCTTTCGGGAATGCGCACCTCGGCATCGTCCGGGAAATAGCCCAGGACTTCGATGCCCCATTCGGGACGCACGGAATTTCTCAGATATTCGTAATGCCGCGGCCCGCTCACGCGGTTAAAAATCACTCCGGCAAGCCCGGCAGCGGGATCGAATTGCTTGAAACCGAGCACCGTTGCCCCCGCGCTCTGCGCGGCGCCGGAAGCGTCCACCACTAGAACGACCGGCAGTCCCAGAATTTTAGCCAAATGGGCCGTGGACCCCTCGGCATTTTCGGCGGAGCGGCCGTCAAACATGCCCATCACGCCTTCCACGACGGCGACATCGGCGCGGTGCGTGTTCCGGAAGAAGGAGGCCCGGATGTAGTCTTCGCTCAAAAGGAAACTGTCCAAATTGCGGGATTTCCTGCCCCCGGAAAAAAGGTTGTGATAGCCGGGGTCCAGATAGTCCGGGCCGACTTTGAACGGCTGGACGATCATCGCCCGGTCGTGCAGGGCGGCCAGCAAAGCCAGCGTGGCCGTGGTCTTCCCCGCTCCCGAATGGGTGCCCGCCACCACCAAGGCGTGTTTCATGCGCTCAATCTCCCGCCCGGAGAGCCGCTTCCGCCACCCGCTTGTTCGCGACCTGAGCCTCCGCGAAGGTCGCCACCTCATTGAAGACTTTCACCGCGCCTTCCAAAACGCCCATGGCGAGGCAGGCCCCCGTGCCTTCCCCGAGCCGCAGGTCCAGGTCGAGGACCGGCCGGGCGCCGTATCTTTTGAGCACCGCGTCCTGGCCGCGTTCGTACGAGCGGTGGCCGAAAAACACGTAGTCTAAAATGCTGGGATGCAATTCCAGCGCAGCCAAAGCGGCCGCGGAGGCGATGAGCCCGTCGATCACGACCGGGATCCTTTCGGCCGCGCACCCCACGATGAGACCAGCGATGCCGGCAATCTCAAAACCGCCCACTGCCTGCAGGACCCGGAGCGGGTCGGTGAGATAGGAGGCGTTCTTTTCGAGCGCCGTTTCGATCACCCGGACTTTCCGCTCCCAAATTTCCGCATCAATGCCGGTGCCGCGCCCCGTCACGTCCGAAACCGGTTTTCCGGTCAGGGCGGCGATGACCGCGCTCGAAGAGGTCGTGTTGCCGATCCCCATGTCTCCGGTGCCGACCAGCTGAATTCCGTCGGCCTTGGCCTCTTCGGAGATTTCCACTCCGGCCCGCAGGGCCAGTTCGAGCTCGGAAGAGGTCATGGCCGGCCCGTGGCAAAAATTCGCCGTGCCGTAGGCCACTTTCTTGCGGACGAGGCCGCGCTGATAAGAAAACGTGTGGTCCACCCCCATGTCGATGACGCGAACTTCGGCCCCGGCATGCCGGGCCAGGACATTGATCGTGGCGCTGCCGCCGAGGAAGCTGTAGACCATCTGCGCCGTCACCTCTCTCGGATAAAGGCTCACGCCCTCTTCCGCCACGCCGTGATCCGCGGCGAAGACATAGACCGATTTTTTGTCCACGGCCGGTGTCGAGGTCTCCTGAATGGCAACCAGTCGCTCCACCAATTCTTCGAGGTATCCCAAACTCCCTGCGGGACGGATCTGCGACTCGAGGCGCCGGCGGGCGGCGATGAAATACGAAGGGGAAAGCGGCGAAATCTTGTCCAGCAAAGATTCAAACAATTTCATAATGACGCGCTCCTTTCACAGCCACCGGAAAGCCCGAAACCATCAAAATAATTTCATGCGCGACGCGGCCGATCTTCTGGTTGAGCTCTCCCTGAAGGTCCCGAAAAGCGCGGCTCAATTCGTTGTCCGGGACGATGCCCATGCCCACTTCGTTGGTCACCAAGGCAACTGTCAGATCGCTCTGGGCCAGGGACTCGCAAAGCCGGGACGTCTCCCGCTGGACGGCACGGATATCGGGGAGGAAAAACATGAGGTTGGAAAGCCAGATCGTGAGGCAGTCCACCACCGCAAAATCAAATTGACCTTGGACCTCGCCCAGGGTCTCGGCTAGCTTGATAGGGCACTCTCGGGTAACGAAGGAAGGATCGCGCTCCTGCCGGTGGCGGTCGATGCGGGCCTGCATTTCGGCGTCCAAAGGCTGCGCCGTTGCCAAATAGACCTTTCGGGGAAATTCATTTCCCAGGCCCAAGGCGTGCCGGGTTTTTCCGCTTCGCGCCCCCCCTGTGACCAAGATGATTTTTCCCATAATGACTCTCCGCGGGGATTGGCAAGGACATCCGGAAGGTTGGCGGTTCAGTAACCTTGACCTTTGAGATATTCTTCCGTCAAGCGGCTCTCGGAACGCGCGCGCCGCTCGTTAAGGCCCTCATCCACGTATTTCTTCATATATTTGGCGATCTGATCGGCTTCCAGATTCACCTGATCGCCTTCCTTCTTCACGCGCAAGTTGGTGTGCTTCAGCGTGTGCGGAATGATCGCGATTTCGAACCCCGTCCGGTCATGGTTTTGCACGGTCAGACTGATCCCGTCCACCGCCACCGAACCTTTAGGAATTATGTATTGCATTATATTAACGGGGGCCTTGATTTTCAAGGTCAAAGACTCCTCCCGGCGCGTCATTTTTTCAAGGACACCGAGGGCATCCACATGCCCCGTCACGAGATGCCCACCCAAAAAATCGGCGGCCCGCAAAGCCGGCTCAAGATTCACCAGGTCCCCTCTTTTCAAGGCTCCCAAATTCGTCACGGCCAGCGTTTCCCGCACCGCTTGAACCGAGATCCCCCGGCGCGTTTTCCGGGCCACCGTGAGACAGACGCCGTTCACGCACAGGCTGGAGCCGAGCTTGAGCGGACGCGCCTCGACCGGGCGCATTGCGATTTCGAATTCGACCAGGTCCTCGCGGGGGACCTTCCCCGCGATCTTTCCCGTGAACTGCACGATTCCCGTAAACATGTCTTTACTCCGGATATCCCACAAAGAGAAAGTCGTCGCCGATTTTAGAAACGTTCAAATCGCGGATTTTCCAGGCCCGCTCCAGGTC
>JACQVP010000103.1 GCA_016209715.1 Candidatus Omnitrophota bacterium | reverse complement strand
GCGGTGAACAGCGCCGTCGCGGTTTTTTATTACTTCAAGGTGGTCAAAGAAATGTATTTCACGCCGCCGGCCGATTGGGCCCCCATCGAAGAGCCTTTCCATCTGGTGATGGCTCTCGTGATCACGTTCGTCGGGGTGGTCGCGGTCGGCGATTTTCCGGTGCCTCTGATCGAACTGGTCCGTTTGTCCTTGCCTTTTTAGGATACCCTTATGGAAAAGAAAAAAATCTTGATTGTCGACGACGAGGAAAAGTTCGGGCGCATGATCAAGATGCTTTTGGACGCCACCGGCCGCTACGACGTCAAGATCGAGCCCCGCGGCGCCCAGGCCATCCCCACGGTACGACTCTTTAAACCCGACCTTGTTTTTCTGGACATCTCGATGCCCGACATGGACGGGGCCGAAGTTGCCGCCCGGCTCAAAGAAGACGCCGTCTTGAAGGCGATCCCCGTTATTTTTCTGACCGGCATGGTCTTGCGGGAAGAAACGGGGCCGCATTCCAAGATCGGCGGTTGTCCCGTGCTGGCCAAGCCGGTCAGCGCCGATGAAATCATGCAGGCCATCGAAAAAAACCTGCGACAGTAAGCCGCCGTCAAAGGGGACGGGATCGGCCGTTTTCACCGGGGCTTTCTCTGGAGGAGGGAAGGAGCACCCAACTGATCAAGGAGGATCAGTCTATGCGAAAGCGATTTCTCTCTTCCGCGTTTTGGTTTCTTGTGTGTTTGCTGGCGCCCGCGGTTCCGGCGCTGGCCGAGTCTCTCGCCCCCGCCGTTGACAGCGGCGACACCGCTTGGCTGTTGACGTCCTCCGGGCTGGTTTTGTTGATGACCCCCGGACTGGCTTTCTTTTACGGCGGCTTGGTGCGCCGGAAAAACATCCTGTCGGTGCTCATGCAGTGCTTCGCGCTCATGGCCGTCATTTCCATCCAGTGGGTGGTTTTCGGCTACAGTCTTTCCTTCGGTCCCGACATCAAAGGGTGGATCGGGAGCCTGGCCTGGGTCGGGATGAAGGGTGTGGGCCTAGAGCCGTACGCCGATTACTCCGCCACCGTTCCGCACCAGGCTTTCATGATTTTTCAGGCGATGTTCGCCATCATCACGCCGGGCCTGATCCTGGGGGCGTTTGCCGAGCGGATGAAATTTACAGCCTTCTGCGTGTTTTCCATCCTGTGGGCCACTCTCGTCTATGATCCGGTCTGCCATTGGGTCTGGGCGGTGGGCGGGTTCCTGAGGACGAGCGGCGCCTTGGATTTCGCGGGCGGCACCGTGGTCCATATCAACGCCGGCGTCGCGGCGCTGGCGGCCGCGCTCGTTTTGGGCCGCCGCATCGGTTATCCCACCCATCTCCCTCCGCCGCATAATCTGCCCATGGCCGTGCTCGGCGCGGGCCTGCTGTGGTTCGGATGGTTCGGCTTCAACGGGGGAAGCGCCTTGGCCGCCAACGGCCTGGCGGTGAACGCTTTCGTGACGACCCACACCGCGGCCGCTGCCGCGGGCCTGACCTGGTCCTTGCTCGATTGGAAATTCAACGCCCACCCGACCATGCTCGGCATGATCACGGGCGCCGTCGGGGGACTGGTCGCGATCACTCCCGCCGCCGGATTTGTTCAGACGATCGATGCCATTTGGATCGGCGTCGGCGTCTCGGTCTTCTGTTATTTCGCGGTCGCAGTCTTGAAGACCCGCCTCGGATACGACGATTCGCTGGACGCCTTCGGGGTGCACGGCATCGGCGGAATTTGGGGGGCCTTGGCCACCGGCCTTTGGGCCAACAAGGCCGTCAATCCCGCGGGCGCGGACGGTCTTTTCTACGGAAATCCCGGATTGTTTTTGATCCAGCTGAAGGCCGTCGCGATCACGGCGGTTTATTCGTTCGTCGTGACTTTTGTCCTGCTCAAGTTGACGGACCTTGTTATGGGGCTCCGCGTTTCGGAGCAGGATGAAAAAATCGGACTGGACCTCACGCAGCACCGGGAAGCCGGTTACACCGTTTTAGAATAGGAGACTGGGGATGAAATACATTGTTGCGATCATTCAACCGGACCGTTTGGATGAAGTTTTACGTCTCTTGGAAGAGAGTGAGATTCATTTGGTCACCGTGACTCCCTGCCTGGGGCGCGGCCGCCAGAAAGGCATTCCCGAGGTCTACCGCAGCCACAAAGAGGCGGGAAACCTCCGGCGGAAGGTGAAGCTGGAAATCGCCGTCAACGACGAGTTTGTCCAGCGGGCCGTGGATTCCATTATGAAGGGGGCCAAGACCGGATATGTGGGCGACGGAAAGATCTTTATCTTGTCGCTGAGCGAATGCATCCGTATCCGTACCGGTGAGAAGGCCGGAGTGGCCATCGGCTGAATGAAGGGGGTGCTGCCCGGATGCGGGCGGCACCCCCGACATTACACAAATCCTTTTTCCTGCCTGAAGATACGCCACTTTCGTATTGACAATTTTGGGGTGATTCATAATAATAAGCCTCTCTTAAGAGGGAAAAAGGATTCGATTGCCCGATCCAGGTCGGCAGGAATATTATAAACTCATCAGGCAGTTAGGGATGATGACATTCATCCCGATGATCTTGGTCAGCGGTCCCCTCGCAGGTTTCCTCTTAGGAAAATGGCTGGATTTGAAATTCAAAACCGGGCAGGCGCCTACCGTTGCCCTGCTCATATTGGGATTTCTGGCCGGAGTCAGAGAATCCATTCGGATCATCCAAAAAGTAAGCCGAGAACAAAAATAAGCGGGGCCACAGGTGAAGTTCAGGGCTTTTCTGGTACAAATATTCTACTCCTTTTTCGGGGCCGGACTCGCTTTTGCCTCTGAGGCCGCCGGTCACGGAGCCGCCGCGCACGGCGAGGCTGCCGCGCACGCGGAAGAGGGCGCCTCGATGCACCTTCCCAACGTCATCAACATTCTGTACCACTATTTTCCGCATCAACCGGTGGTCGAATTTCTTCACGAATGGGAAAACGTCTTCTTTGCCCTGGCGGTGGCGGCCTTTCTCGCCTGGACTTTCACCCTGGCCGCGCGGCGCGCGAGCCTCGTTCCCTCGGGGTTGCAGAATCTTTACGAAATGGCCGCGGAGAGCCTGGACAACTTCGTGATCGGGATCCTGGGCCCCCGCTGGCGCAAATTCACGCCGTTCGTCGGGAGCCTCTTCCTTTATATTTTCATCATGAACTTCGCCGGGGTGGTCCCGTTCCTGAAATCGCCCACTTCTTCCTTCGGGATCACTTTCCCCTTGGGGCTATCGGTGTTTCTTTACGTCCAATTCACGGGCATCCGCGAGCTCGGGTTTTTCAAGTACCTGGACCATTTGGCGGGAGAGCCGCGCAATGCCGTGGGATTCATCCTGATCCCGTTGATGCTCTTCCTTCATGTGGTGGGCGAGTTCGTGAAACCTTTGAGCCTCTCCCTCCGTCTTTTCGGAAACATTTGGGGGGAAGACGTGCTGATCGCGGTGTTCGTGGGGATGGGCAGCCAAATGCCGCTCCCCATCCCGATCCATTTTCCGTTCTTATTTCTGGCGTTATTGACCAGTTTTGTTCAGGCGACCGTGTTCTGTTTGTTGACGACCATCTATATCGCGCTCATGCTCCCGCACGAACACGGCGAAGAGGGACATGAGGCAGTTCATAGTCACTAATAACTTTGCCCCAAACTTGAGGTTTGGGGCTATCGGAGGAGAAAAAATGGACTTCAGAGTAATTCTGTCTCTCGCTTTGCCTTTGTCCCTGGCCATTGCCGCTTTCGGTTCGGCGATCGCCCTGGGCCGCGCCGTTGCCGCCGCGATGGAAGCAACCGCCCGCCAGCCGGAAGCCGCCAACAAGATCCTGGTCAACATGGTGACCGGTTGCGCGTTCATCGAGGCCTTGACGATTTACGCCCTCGTGTTCGCCTTCTTGATCAGCGGAAAGATCTAATCCCCCGAGGGATCGCCCGATGAACAATCCGTTGGTCCGTGAAATCATCGTCCAGCTCGCCGGCTTCGGGATCTTTTTCTGGGTCCTGAAGGCCTTTGCCTGGAAACCCATCCTCAAGCTCTTGGAGGACCGCCGGGCGCGGATCGAAAAAGGGTTTCAGGACATCGAGTCCGGAAAGAAAGAGGCGGAAGGGCTGAAGGCGGATTATCATGCCAAGATCGCCAAGATCGAAGAAGAGGCGCGGTTCAAAATCCAGGAGGCCGTCCAGGAAGGCAAGAAGATCGCGCAGGAAATCCGCGAGAAGGCGCGCGAAGAAGCAAACGATATCCTGGTGAAAGCCAAACAGAATATCGAGCTCGAAGCCGCCAAGGCCCAGGTCGATCTGAAAAGGAAGATCGTGGACCTGGCGCTCTCCGCCGCCGGACATGTCTTGAAGCGCGACTTGAACGAAAAACGGCAGCGCGAGATCGTGGAAGAATACATCAGCGAGCTCAGCGAGGGGGCCTCGAAATGAGCCGGACCGGCCGGCACACGGGCAGGGAGGCCCAGCGCTACGCCCGGGCCTTCTACGCCCTGATGAAGAAAAAGGGGCTGGCCGAGGCCGTTGACCGGGAACTCGCCCGGATCCTCGACTTCGCCGGCACGCACCTCGAATTCGGCCGCCTGCTCCTGGCGCCGACGGTGTCGCTGGAGGAAAAGGAAGGCCTGATCGACCATCTCGTCCCTTCGGGAGACCTGCGCAACCTCGTCAAGCTTCTGGTCCGCAAAAAACGGTTCGTGTATTTCGAAAAAGTCGTCCAGGCCTACCACGACCTGTTCAACGAGGATCAGGGCGTGGAAGAGGCGACGGTCGTCACGGCGTTTCCGGTGGCCGACGACTTGAGGCAAAAGCTCGAGAAGGTCCTCGGCGAAAAATTGAAAAAGAAAGTGATCTTGACCGCGCAGACGGACCCCGACCTGATCGGTGGGGCCGTCGTTTACACGCGCAGCCGCGTGGTTGACGGCAGCCTGCGGGAAAAACTGAAGGAGTTGAGGCAAACGCTTTTGGGAGTGGGAGATTATCATGCTGCGACCTGAGGAAGTGACTTCGGCAATTCAAAAGGAAATCGAGAAGTACGACACCAAACTCAAGATGGAGTCCGTGGGCTACGTCCTTCAGGTGGGGGACGGGATCGCCCGGGTTTACGGGCTCGAGGATGTCATGGCGAGCGAAATGGTGGAATTTCCGGACGAGACCAAAGGGGTCGCTTTCAACCTGGAAGAAGACAACGTCGGCGTGATCATCATGGGGCCCGACCAGGGCATCAAGGAAGGCGATGTCGTGAAGCGCACCGGGAAGATCATCCAGGTGCCGGTGGGCGACGCCCTCATCGGACGCATCGTCAATCCGCTCGGTGAGCCGCTGGACGGAAAAGGCCCCGTGGTGACGAAGAAGACCCGCCCCCTGGAAACGGTGCCTCCCAACGTGGTGGGGAGGCAGCCGGTGAAGGAGCCTCTGCAAACCGGCATCAAGGCCATCGATTCTATGATTCCCATCGGGCGTGGCCAGCGCGAGCTCATCATCGGCGACCGCCAGACGGGAAAGACCGCCATCATCATCGATTCGATCATCAACCAGAAGGGCACCGGCGTGCTCTGCGTGTACGTCGCGATCGGCCAGCGCCTGGCGAGCGTCGTGGCCCTCTCGAAAACGCTGGAAAAATACGGCGCCATGGAATACACGACCATCGTGGTCGCCTCCTCCGAGGACCCGGCGCCGCTGCAGTACATGGCCCCTTACGCCGGCTGCGCCATGGCCGAGGAATATCTTTATAACGGGCGGCACGCGCTCGTGGCTTACGACGATCTGTCGAAACACGCCCAAGCGTACCGGCAATTGTCGCTCCTGCTCCAGCGCCCGCCTGGCCGCGAGGCTTATCCGGGCGACGTTTTTTATCTCCATTCCCGGCTCCTCGAGCGCGCGGCGAAACTTCGCGACGACCTGGGCGGCGGCTCGCTCACGGCCCTTCCGGTCATCGAAACCCAGGCCGGAGACGTCTCGAGCTACATCCCGACCAACGTTATTTCCATCACGGACGGGCAGATCTATCTCGAGGCCGACCTCTTTTATTCGGGCGTGCGGCCGGCCATCAACGTCGGTCTCTCGGTTTCCCGCGTGGGCGGCAATGCGCAGACCAAGGCCATGAAACAGGTGGCGGGCATGCTGCGCCTGTCTCTGGCGCAATACCGCGAATTGGCGGCCTTTGCCCAGCTCTCGACGGACCTCGACCAGGCCACGAAGGACCAGCTCACCCGGGGCGAGCGCATGGTGGAAATTCTCAAGCAGGACCTCTTCCAGCCCATGCCTTTCGCCCAGCAGGTCATCGTGATTTTCCTCGGCATTCAAGGTTACCTGGACGATATCGCGCTCGCTGAGCTCAAACAATTCGAGAAAGAATTCCTGGCGTTCATGGAGAAGCAGTATCCCGACGTCGAGCACGAAATCGCCAAACAGAAACAGATCACCGATGAGGTGAAGAAGAAGCTCGACCAGGCGGCTTCGCAGTTCAAACAGAAGTTTCTAACCGAAAAACGGTAAACCATGCCTTCTTTGAGGCAGATCCGGCGCCGGATCCGAAGCGTCGAAAACACGAAGAAGATCACGCGGGCCATGGAAATGGTCGCGGCCGCGAAACTGCGGCGTTTCGAGGACTTGCTGGCCCGGGCCCGCGAATCCGCGGACTTTTTGGAGAACCTTTTGGGAAGGCTCCTGGCCGACGTCCGGGACTACGACCATCCTTTGTTCCGGGCCGTCCCCGAGCCCAAGCGTTTCGCGCTGTTGGTGGTTGCCTCCGACACGGGACTGTGCGGGACTTATAACGCCAATGTCCTGGCCCGGGCCGCGGCTTTCCTGAAAGATCGTTCCCAGTCCGGCAAGGGCGGCGCGAGCGCGCCGTCGGTGGAAGTGGTCCCGGTGGGTAAAAACGCGGTCAACTATTTTCGCCGGCTGGGGCATGAAGTGAAGGCCTCTTTCGTCGAAAACCGGCTCTCGAATTTCGAGGCCACGGCGGAACATGCGGCGGAGCACCTCAAAGACCGCTTTCTCGCCGGCGCCGTGGACGAGGTCTATCTCTTGTACACGAAATATGTTTCCAAGGCCCAATACGGCCCCAAGCTCGAAAAGTTTCTGAACCTCGAAAAGAGCGGGGCGGAGGGAAAGCCCGGGCCCGGATACATTCTGGAACCTGACGCGGGCCGGATTTTCGACGCGCTCCTCCCCAAATTTCTTTGGAGCAAGATCCGGGCGGTGCTCCTCGAGTCGTTTCTTTCCGAGCAGCTTTCGAGAATGATGGCCATGCGCCAGGCGACGGACAACGCCGCCGAAATGATCGAGGAAATGACGCTCCTACGGAACAAATTGAGGCAGGCGGCGATCACCAAGGAATTGATCGAGGTCGTTTCCGGCGCCAAGGCGCTGAAGCGCTGAGGTCCCGGTCGGGTTTAATGAATCCATCAATCAGGAGAAGGAGAAGGGATTAAAATGGGATACGGCACAGTCATACAGGTCATCGGCCCCTCGGTAGACATCCGGTTTGCGGCGGAGGAACTGCCCACGCTCCAAAACGCCATCGTCATCGAAAAAGACAAGGACAACCGGCTGGTCCTCGAAGTCGCCCAGCACATCGGCGACAACACCGTGCGCTGCATCGCGCTCGCCTCGACCGACGGCATCGTTCGCGGCATGAAGGCCAAAGACAGCGGCGCGCCCATCAGCGTGCCGGTCGGCGACCAGTGCCTGGGCCGCATCTTCAACCTTCTGGGCGACGCCATCGACGGCAAAGGCGCCGTGCCCCATCCGGAAAAACGCTATCCGATCCACCGCCCGGCGCCTAAATTCACGGACCTCCTGCCGGTTTCTACGATCCTGGAGACGGGCATCAAGGTGCTGGATCTCCTGGCGCCTTATCCGCGCGGCGGAAAAGTCGGCCTTTTCGGAGGCGCCGGCGTGGGCAAGACCGTCATCGTCATGGAACTGATTCACAATATTGCCACGGAGCACGGAGGCGTGTCCGTGTTCTGCGGGGTCGGCGAACGGACCCGCGAAGGGAACGACCTGTGGCTGGAGTTGAACGAGTCGGGAGTGGTCAAGAAGACGGCGCTCGTGTTCGGGCAGATGAACGAGCCGCCCGGCGCGCGCCTGCGAGTGGGACTGAGCGGGCTCACCATGGCGGAATATTTCCGCGACGAGGCCCATCAGGACGTGCTCCTGTTCGTGGACAATATCTTCCGTTTCGTGCAGGCCGGTTCAGAAGTCTCGGCGCTGCTCGGGCGCATGCCTTCCGCGGTGGGATACCAGCCCAACCTGGCCACCGAGATGGCGCAACTCCAGGAGAGGATCGCTTCCACCAATCAAGGATCGATCACTTCCGTTCAGGCGATTTACGTGCCCGCCGACGATTTGACCGACCCGGCGCCGGCGACGACGTTCTCCCACCTCGACGCGATGACCGTGCTCTCGCGGCAAATTGCCGAACTCGGCATCTATCCGGCCGTGGATCCCTTGGAATCGACTTCCCGGATGCTCGATCCGCGCGTGGTGGGGCAGGAGCATTACGACGTGGCGCGGCAAGTGCAGAGGATCCTCCAGCGTTATAAGGATTTACGGGACATCATTGCCATCCTGGGAATGAACGAGCTCTCTCCGGAAGACCGGGCCATCGTGATGCGCGCTCGCAAGATCGAGCGTTTCCTTTCCCAGCCGTTTTCCGTGGCCGAGACTTTCACCGGCCGGAAAGGCAAGTACGTCAAACTGGAGGACACGATCCGCGGTTTCAAGATGCTCGCCGCCGGCGAATTGGACCACGTCCCCGAACAGGCTTTCTACATGATGGGGCCGATCGAGGAAGTCCTCGAGCAGGCGGACAAAATGGGCGCCGTCAAAGCCTGACATGGCAAAGACCTACGCCTTGAAGATCATCACGCCCGACGGAGCGATGTATGAAGGGCCGGTCACTTCGGCGGTCGTTCCCGGCGAGGCCGGTTATTTCGGGGTCCTGGCCAACCACGCCCCGCTCGCGACCACCTGCGCTCCGGGGAATCTCCGGTTCAGGGACGCTTCCGGCATCGAGCATGAATACCGGGTGGGCGAAGGTTTTTTTGAAGTGATCCACAACCGGGCGACGCTCCTGACCGAAACCTTCTCGGAAACTTCTCAAGCCCATGGGTGAAGCGGCCGCCTTTTATTTTTTTGCGGCGCTGTCTCTCATTTCCGCTCTCTGCGTCGTGAACGCAAAAAACCCCGTTTACGCCGTCCTTTCGCTCGTCGTCACCATGTTCTGCCTGGCCGCGCTCTTCGTCCTCCTGAAGGCCTTTTTCGTGGCCGCCGTGCACCTGCTCGTTTACGCGGGCGCCGTGCTGGTGTTGTTTTTATTCGTGGTGATGCTCTTGGGGGTGGGAGCGGAGGGCTCCGCAACCCCCGCCGCGGGACCGGTTTTCCGCGTTTTCGGCACGGTCACGGTCGCGGCCCTTCTGGCGGAATTGGGCCTCGTGCTGTGGCTTGCGGCGGACCATTTCCGGTCCGCGCCGGAAGCGACGGAGGGCACCCTCGAGGCGGTCGGCCGGCTCTTGTTCCGGCAATATCTTTTGCCCTTCGAAGTGACGTCCGTCCTTCTTCTGGTCGGTATTATCGGCGCGGTCGTATTGGCGCGCAGGGAGCCCGCGTGATCGGGCTCCATCATTATCTCGTTCTTTCCGCGATCTTATTTGCTGCCGGCGTTTACGGGATCCTGTCGCGGCGCAACGTCCTCTTGATCCTGCTTTCCGTGGAGCTGATGCTGAACGCGGCGAACCTGTCCTTCATCGCGTTTTCGCGCTACTTAGGCGACCTGGGCGGCCAGGTCTTCGTTTTCTTCACCATGGTGGTGGCGGCCTGCGAAGTCACGGTGGGGCTGGCGGTCGCTATCCTGCTTTACCGGACCCGAGGGTCCCTCGACACGGACCAAGCGGACTGGCTGAAAGGTTGACGATGCTCACCCTGGCCTGGCTGGTGTTGTTTCTTCCCCTGGCCGCCGCGGCCGCGATCCTCGCGGGCACGCTCCGCCGCAATTTTTTGAGTTCGGCCCTGGCCTGCGGGGCCATGACGGTCTCCTTCCTTTTTTCATGCGCCATTTTCTTCCAACTGGCGGGCAGGAACTTCGAGGCGGCCGAATCCCATGTGGTCCTGGTTTCGATCCGGAATTTTGAACTGGAATTCGGGGTCCTCGTCGACCGGCTGTCCGCGATCATGCTGCTCATCGTGACCGGCATCGGCGGGGGAATTTTCTTTTACTCCACCGAGTACATGAAGGACGACCCCGGCTATTCACGCTATTTCGCGGGGCTCAGCCTGTTCGCGTTTTCCATGCTCGGCATCGTCCTTTCGACCAATTTCTTCCAGATCTTCGTGTTTTGGGAACTCGTGGGGGTGTCTTCCTACCTTTTGATCGGGCACTGGTACCAAAAGAACGAGGCCGCCGACGCCGGCAAGAAGGCGTTCATCACGACCCGCATCGGAGACGTCGGTTTTCTGATCGGTATTTTGATGGTGTGGTCCCTGGCCGGGGGGGCGGGGAAAGAAACCCTGAATTTCGGCGTTCTGGAGTCCCTGATGGGGGACGGGTTTTCGGGCGGGATGTACCTCACCCTCGCCTGCCTGGCGGTTTTTTGCGGCGTCCTCGGCAAATCGGCCCAATTCCCTCTGCACGTGTGGCTGCCGGACGCCATGGAAGGCCCGACGCCCGTCAGCGCCCTGATCCACGCCGCCACGATGGTCGCGGCCGGTGTTTATTTATTGGCGCGGACTTTTTTTCTTTTCGTCCATTCTTCGCAGGCGTTGTTCGTGATCGCCTGCACGGGCTGCGTCACGGCCTTGATGGCGGCCCTGATGGCCCTCGTGCAGGACGACATCAAAAAAGTATTGGCCTATTCCACGCTCAGCCAGCTGGGCTATATGGTCATGGCCGTGGGACTGGGCAGCGCCAGCGCCGGCATGTACCACCTGGTCACGCACGCCTTCTTCAAGGCCCTGCTTTTCCTGGGCGCGGGGAGCGTCATCCACGCCATCCACACCCAAAACATCTGGGAAATGGGAGGCCTGCTGCGCCGCCTCCCCGTCACCGGCTGGACTTTTCTCATCGGGTTCCTGGCCTTGGCGGGGATTTTTCCGTTGAGCGGGTTCTTCAGCAAAGACGAGATCCTGACGCTGGCTTCTATGAGGCACCCGGTCTTTTACCTGGCCGGGACGCTGACCGCTTTTCTCACGGCCTTTTACATGGGGCGGCTCTTTTTCACCGTGTTCACCGCCGAGCCGCGGCGGGAACATCATCCGCACGGCGAGGCCGCCGTGATCCGGATACCGCTCTTGCTCCTCGCTTTTTTTTCCGCCGCGAGCGGGTTTTTCGGCCTCGGGCATTGGCTGCACACGCATCATGACGCGGAAATCGAGTGGAATTTCTGGGTGGTCTCGATTTCGCTCATCGTTTCGCTGGGGGGCATCGCCGCCTCTTATCTGGTGTACAATCTCCGGATCCCGCTCCCGGAATCGCTCGGCGTGGTTTTTGCGCCGGCGCGGAAAGTCCTGGAGAACAAATTTTATCTCGACGACTTCTACGACGCCTTGGTGCAGAAAGTGCAGCAGAATTTTGCCGGGCTCTGCGACCTCTTCGAGCGCTGGGTGGTCGTCGAATGGATGGTGAACGGGACGGCCCGCGTCACGGCCTGGTCGGGGGACATGCTCCGGCGACTGCAGACCGGACGGATCCATTTTTACGCCCTGGTGTTCTCAGCGGGCATCACCGCCCTGGTGGGGTGGTGGGTGCTGGCGAGGTGATGGCATGATTTCACTCCTGGTTCTTTTCCCTTTGATCGGCGCCGCGGCCGTGCTCCTCACGGCCCGGGACAATCCTGCGGTGATCCGGCGCGTCGCCGCCTGGTCCTGCGGCGCGAGCCTGCTCCTCGCCCTTCTGCTGGTTTTTTCCTTCGACCGTTTCGCCGGAGGGGTGCAATTCGAAATGCGCCGTCCGTGGGTGGAGTCGCTGGGGATCAGCTTCCACGCCGGCCTGGACGGGATCAGCGCGGTGATGATCCTCCTCCACGGCCTGGTGTCTTTCTCGGGCGCCCTCGTCTCGTACTCGATCAAAGAGCGCGTCAAAGAATATTTCGTCTTCTATCTCCTCCTGGTGGCGAGCATTTACGGCGTTTTTATTTCGCTGGACGTATTTTTCCTGTATCTCTTTTATGAAATGGCGGTGATCCCCATGTACCCGCTGATCGGGATTTGGGGGAGCAAGAACAAGGAATACGCGACCATGAAGCTCACGCTTTTCATCACGGCGGGGGCGGTGCTGGCGCTGGTCGGCATCATCGCCGTGTATCAGATGGCCGGGCTGAAGAGTTTCGACCTGATCGAGCTCCAGCGCCATTTCGCCGTCCAGCCGCTCCCCCAGCGTTTCCAGAAATGGGCCTTTCCGTTCCTGGTGTTCGGCTTCGGCGTGATCGCTTCTTTGTGGCCCACCCACAGCTGGTCGCCGATCGGTTACGCGGCCGCCCCTTCGGCGGTGAGCATGATCCACGCCGGCGTGCTGAAGAAACTGGGGCCGTATCTCATCCTTCGCCTGGCGCTGGGGTTCATGCCCGACGGCGCGCGGATATGGCTGCCCGTCGTCGCGGCGCTGGCCATGGTCAATATCCTGTATGCGGGCTACTGCGCCATGGTGCAGAAAGACCTGAAGTTCATCATCGGGTTCTCGAGCGTGAGCCACATGGGATATATCCTCCTGGGCCTGGCGTGCCTCAATGAGGCCGGTCTGACGGGGGCCGTTCTCCTCATGTTTTCCCACGGCGTCATGGCCGCCTCGGCGTTCTCCCTGATCGGTTTCGTCTACGACCAGACGCACACGCGGCGGGTCGACGAATTGGGCGGCGGCCTGGCCCGGAAGGTCCCGTTCATCGCCGTTTGTTTCATCATGACCGCCATGGCCTCGCTCGGCCTGCCGGGTTTCTCCAATTTCATCTCGGAAATCCTGATTTTCTTCGGCTCGTGGAAGGTCTTTCCCCTTTTCGCCGCGATCGGGATCTTCGGCGTGCTCGTGACCTCCATTTATCTTTTGAGGACGGTCAAGCAGGTTTTTTACGGGCCCCAGACGGTTTCCTGGGAGGGCCTGAAGGACGCCGTCACCGTTCGGGCTCGAGCCCCTTATTTGATCCTGATCGGGGCCCTTCTCGTGGCGGGCTTCTTCCCCCAGTTACTCGTCGGCCGGATCCGGAGCGGCGTCGAGCCTCTGGTCACGGCGGTCCGCTGGTCCGAGGAGACGAGGCTTTCCAGTTCTTCCACCGTGTGGAAAGTTTACGGAGACGGGGGCCGATGATGGGGCTTCAATTTCTTTCCCTGGAAGGGCTTTTGCTCGGGCTCATTGTCGCCGTTTTTGTCGCCGACCTGGCGTCCCGGCCCGACCACAAAGACTTGGTGGCGCAATTCACCCTGGCGGGGTTGGGCGTCCTCCTGGTCGTGGCCCTTTTCTTCACCCGTTCGTTCGGCGCGGCCTTTTCCGGCATGTTCGTCTTGGACGCCTATGCGCTTTTCTTCAAAGGACTGTTCATCGTCATTGCCGCTTCGGTGCTGGTCATGGCCCGGGAATTTCTCAAGCCCCTGTCGCGGCACCAGGGAGAGTTTTATCTGCTGATCCTGTGCACCCTGATGGGAATGATGCTGCTTGCTTCGGCCCATGATTTCATCCTGCTTTTTGTCGCCCTCGAACTCATGACCATCTCCTTTTACGTCATGACCGCCTACCTCAAGACCGACGCCCGCTCGGTGGAGGCGGGCATCAAATACCTCATCCTGGGCTCGCTCTCCTCCGGGATGATGGTTTACGGAATCAGCTTCATTTACGGTTTCGGGGCCAGCACCAATTTCGGCGTGCTGCGGGAAGCCATCCTGCAGAACCCGGCCGGGTCGCCCCTGCTTCTCGTGGGCATTGTGCTCCTGCTGGCGGGGATCGGTTTCAAGATCGGCTCCGTGCCGTTTCATCTCTGGATCCCGGACGTTTACGAGGGGGCACCGGTCCCCGTGACCGCCTTTCTTTCGGTCGGTTCGAAGCTCGCGGCGTTTTCCATACTGATCCGCGTGTTTGCGGAGGTCATCGCCCCGATCGGCAAGCCGTGGGCGGTGCTCTTGGCCGTGCTGTCCGCCCTGACCCTGCTCTATGGCAATTTGGGCGCGATCCCGCAAACCAATATCAAACGTTTCCTGGGCTATTCCAGCATCGGCCATGCCGGCTATCTGTTGATGGGGCTCGCGGCGGGCGGCCGGGCAGGAAGCGAAGCGGTGGTCTATTATTTGCTGGCTTACGGGATCACGGCGCTGGCCGTGTTTTTCGTGGTGGTCTATTGTTCGGTTCACTTGGGATCGGAGGAGATGGAGGATTACGACGGCCTTTCTCAGCGCTCCCCCTTTCTTGCGGCCAGTCTCTTCCTGGGCCTGCTTTCGCTGGCCGGGGTGCCCCCTCTGGGCGGGTTCTTCGCCAAATTTCTGGTATTTGCAAGCGTCATCGACCGGGGCATGGTCTGGCTGGCGGTGCTGGGGGCCCTGAACGTGGTGATCTCCCTTTACTATTATCTGAATCTGGTCAAACGCATGTACATTCATCCCCCCAGACTGGATATGCCGATCCCGGTTTCACGCCCCTTTCAAGCAGCCTTATGCGCGGCTATGATAGGAATGGTGGCCGTGGGGTTAGTCCAGGGGCCTTTCGTCAAGTTGGTTTCGGGGGCCGTTTTAAGCATATTTTAGGGTAATGATATGTAAATAT
>JACQVP010000102.1 GCA_016209715.1 Candidatus Omnitrophota bacterium | reverse complement strand
GTGTTAGCATTGTGCTGCCCTTAAAGGGGCAGTTTTTTTGCCTCAGAACTAACAGTATTTAAAAAGAATTGGCAATTCATATTTAGTTTTTTTACATACTTAAATTAGTGTCAGAGGAGGTCGCCCAATTTTGAGGTCATGGAAGCGCAAAATCGGGATTATCGTCCTGATTTTGATTTTTTCTTTCAGCAATAATCTCCAGGCGCAGCAACCGGCCGCGATTCCCGACGCCTTGCCCGAGGGAGCCCAGCCGGTGAGCATACAGCCCGGCACGCCTGGCGGACAGAAATCCGTCCCCACCGTCCCCCTCACGGAGGGACTGAATCCTTACAATCTGATCGTCCCCGAGAAATTCGGCAGCATCGAGGAAATCTTTCAGGGCGCTCCGGGCACTCCCCTTGTGATCCACATCCAGGATGCGCACGCCAATTACGAGGCCCAACTGAACATCAAGCGGATCCTCAAGCATCTTTCCAAGTCCTACAACATCAATTTGATCCAGCTGGAGGGGGCCTCCTCAAAACTCAATCCGGCGATTTTCGAGACCGCCTATTTGAAGCAGGCCAACTACAAGCTGGCAGACTACATGATGCGGGAAGGCCGGCTCTCCGGCGCCGAGGCTTTCGCGATCGAGGCGGATCAGCCGGTGGTGCTCGAAGGGGTCGAAAATCGTGCCCTTTATATGGAAAACCTGCGCACCTTCCGCTCGGTCTACTCGCATCAGGAGGAGATCAAAGACTTCTTCAAGTCGGCGCGGGTCCTGGCCAAAGACCTCCGCATCAAACTCCTCAACGAAGAATTGCTGGATTTGACCCGGAACATGGAGGCCTATGCCAAGGAAAGCATCGATCTCCTGGATTACCTGCTTTACCTCAACAAACTGTCGGAGCGCCACAAGCTCGCCTCCCTGAAGAGCCTGACCGAAATCGGCCGCTTCCCGAATCTGGTCCGGATCATCCGCTTGAACGGTCTGGAGAAGGAGCTGAACGAAGGCGCCCTGAAGCGCGAGGCGGACACCCTGAAGAAGGAATTCTACCGGGTCACGAAAGCGCCCGAGGTCAAGGAACTGCTGGCCAGCCTGGAGTTGAAAAAGAAGGGCATGAAACCGAGGGTTTATTTCCGGAAGCTCACCGCGCTGGCGGAGAAGCACGGCGTAGAGCTCCTGGCCTATCCTCAATTGCGGGTCATGTCCGAATTCCTCATCCTGCAGGACGAGATCGAACACCACGGCCTTTTTGACGAGGTCCACCGCCTGGAAAAGCTCACGCAAAAAAGGCTCCTCAAGAAGAGGGAAGAACGCAAGCTGATCGAGCTCCTGCGTTCCATCGATCTTCTGGAACAATATTTCAAACTCGAAGTGAACCGCGAAAAACTCGCTTACATCGTCAAACGGTATGAAAAACTCCGCCCTTCGCACATCCGGTCGGAACTGGACGCGTTGGCCCGCCAATCCCAGGTGATGCCCTCGGATTATACCGGGGACGTCCTCGCGCTGGACAAATACATGGAAGACGTGGAATATTTTTACCGCGTGGTCCTCGAACGCGACCGGCTTTTCGTCGAGAATGTCTTGGCGAAGACCAAGGAATCCAAGGCCGACCGCACCGTGCTGATCACCGGCGGGTTCCACACCGACGGCCTGACGACGCTTTTGCGCAAACAGAACGTTTCCTATCTGGTCGTCATTCCCAAAGTCGACGTCAAACAGAACAGCGAAAAATACGTCAAGATCATGATGGAGCAGGATTCGGAGATCGGAAGCGTCTTCGCCGGGAGCTTCGCCCTCCAATTGGTGCTGAACACGGGCAACCCGGTGGAACACATCGGCCCCGCCGCCCCCTACGTCACGCTGCTTCGCTTGGCCGGGCATTTGGGAGCCGGCCTGGCGGTGTACGAGGCCGCCTTACGGGAACGCGCCGCGCCCGACCTGGCCCAGCAGCGCGAAGCGGCTCAGCGTTTTGCCGCGCTTCAGCCCTTCATCCGGGTCAACCCCGTGGAGGCGAGCTTCAATGCCGACGAAGAAAGCGTCCGGGTGGTGCAAACCGACCGGATCATCCTGGACGGAAAAGTCATCGAGACGACCTTTGAAATCACAGTGAACGCGGACGGTTTCGACATCAAACCCATCGGAAGGCGGGAGATTCGGGGCAACGAGGCCCGCGCCGATCTCCAGGACCTGAACCTCCTCCGGCGCGATTCGGCCGAGGCGGAAGCTTTCAACGACCTGCCGTCCATCCCGGAAGTCCTGGCCCAGACGATCGCTCAAAGGGAGGCCCGCAAATCCCCTTCCGCGGTCAACACCGAAATCATTCCGTTCCCCGGAATTCTGGTCGCCGACCCGAATCTGCCGCGCCAAATCCTTTCCGCGCTGGCGCGCATTCAAGACATTCCTTACGCCATGCGCCTGTTGAGCGAGGCCCTCAAGACCGGACAGACGGACGCGCAAGTCCTCAATCAAATGATCGCCCTCAGCATCGCGGCGCCGCGCGCGGTGACCGCCGAGGACATCGACCGGGCGGTGGACGAATCGCGCCAGGAGCGGATCAAGGCCTTTCTCGCCATGATGGAAAAACCGGCCGTCAACGTCATGGTCATGCCGATCCTCGAAGAGGCCTCGCTCGAGAGCAACGCCAGCCAGGTCCTGTCGCTGGCCGAAACCATGCGCATGAATCCGGGGGCCGGCTCCGTCGTGGCGGGCCGCGACGCCGAAGCTTTTGTGCGCTCGGTCCTGAAGGGGGCGGACGAAAAATTGCTGTCGCGCATCCGTTATATCGAAGTGGCGGAAGGCAAGGACGTGCTGGAAGAAATGGTCCGCAAAATGCAAAACAAGGCGTATCAGGCGTATCAGGTGTCCGGCAAAACCCTGATCCCGGGACTGAACCCCCAGACGCTATTGACCAAAGGGTACGTCCGCGTGCTTCTGCCGGACAACGAGGCCGGAAAGACCGTCAGCGAGTCTCTCCGCCAGGATTATCTGATGCAGGGCGTGGTTCAGCTGCGTTCCGCTCTGGAGCGCAAGAATGTCGCCGCGAGCAACCGGCTGGGCCGGGCCTTCGCGGACATCCAGGTGAAAGTGTTGAATCTTCTGCCGGACCGCGAGGAAAGCGCCAAGGACCCCAATCACACGCTTTTCTTCGAACGTTTGGACAAGGCCGGTCTGCGCAGCATCGTGGTCGCCGGCAAAGACGGCTGGGAGATCGGTACCGGGATCGAGGCCTTGGTTGCCGAGCTGTTCACCGACTTTTTGGCCGCCCGCGAAATCGCGATCCGCGCCTAAAAGAGGGATTTCCCGACACCCTTTTTCTTGTCAATTGGACCTTCCCTTAATATACTATCTGCCATGAAGAAACTCCTTTTGCTCGTGTTGTTTCTTTTCCTCCTGCTCTTCGGCGGTGTCGTGTTTGCCAAAGATCTCATCGTAAAAAAAGCCCTGGAGTTCGCCGTCACCCGGCTCACCGGGTTCGAGACCCGGGTTCAGTCGCTCCATTTGGACCTCGCCCAGCCCAGCGTCCGCGTGGACGGGTTGAGGATTCTTAATCCCGAACAATTCAAGACGCGGACCTTTGCGGATATCCCGGAGATTTATATCCGCCCGGATTTGGACGCCATCCTGAAGAGGAAGAGCCTTCATTTCCCTGAAATCCGTTTCGCCGTGAACGAAATCAACATCGAAAAGACGAAAGAAGGCGTGTCCAATCTTCAATTGTTGACGTCGGTGGGCAAGGCCAAGAAGGAACCGGCGCCCCCGGAACCCAAGAAGGGCGAACCCATGCCGTTTCTCCTGGATCGCCTGGAACTGACGATTCGCCGGGTGGGGTTTGCGGACCATTCCGGTCTCATTCCGAAAAGGGCCTCGGCCGATCTCAAGGTCGACAAAGAGGTCTTCGAAAACATCGTCGAACCGCAGGCCCTGGTGAATTTGATCCTGATGAAGATCATGTACGGCACCACCTTCGGCAATCTCAGAGACCTCGGCATTGACCCCGGCCGCCTGCAGGATTCGTTGACCAAGACCGTCGACGTCGGCGAAGAGCTGGTTCAAAAGGCGGGCGGCCTGGTTGTGGACAAGACCGGCACGGTGGTCAAAGGCACGTTGACCGAAGCCGGCAAGGTCGTGGGCGGCGCCGCCGACGTGCTCGACCGCGTCCCGGGAAAGCCGGGGACGGTCGTCAAGGGCACGGTGACGGAAGCCACCAAAGAAATCGGCGACTTGTTCGGCAAGCTCAAATCCAGGTTTCCGGGCACGGGCACTGCCGAAACTCAGGAATCTGCCTCGTCCGCTCAAACCACTGCGGCATCGCAGACCTAAGGAGGCCAGGGAGTGGAGGAGAGGCTCATCTCGGGTCAGTTCCGCGACGAGGATGCGGAAACAGACCTTTCCCTTCGGCCGTCTCATCTGGCTGATTTCATCGGCCAGGAAAAATTAAAAGCCAACCTTTCCATTTTCCTGCAGGCCGCCCGCAAGAGAAAAGAACCCGTCGACCACATGCTTTTTTTCGGGCCTCCCGGGCTCGGCAAGACCACTCTGGCCCACATCATTGCCAAGGAGATGGACGCCAACATCAAGACCACCTCGGGTCCCGTCCTCGAACGGCCCGGCGATTTGGCCGGCGCGCTCACCAATCTCGCGGAAGGCGACATCCTCTTCATCGACGAAATCCATCGTCTCCCGCACGTGGTCGAGGAGTACTTGTACCCGGCCATGGAGGACTATTACTTCGACATCATGATCGACAAGGGACCGAGCGCGCGTTCCGTGAGGATCAACATCCCGCGCTTCACCCTGATCGGCGCGACCACGAGGAGCGGTTTGCTGACGGCGCCTTTGCGGGCCCGCTTCGGCATCGTGGAAAGGATCAATTATTACACCGACCCCGAACTGGCGGAAATCGTCGCCCGTTCCGCCCGCATCATCAATGTCCCGGTCGATCCGGAAGGCGCCGCCGAGATCGCCCGGCGCTCCCGGGGGACGCCCCGTGTCGCCAATCGCCTGCTCAAGCGCGTGAGGGACTTCGCCGAGGTCAAGGCGGACGGGCGGATCACGCGTGAGGTGGCCGACGACGCCTTGCGGATGCTGGAGGTGGACACGGCCGGCCTCGACCAAATGGACAAGAAAATCCTCGGTCTGATCATGCATGAGTTCGAGGGCGGGCCCGTGGGCATCAACACCATTTCGGTGGCCGTGGGAGAAGAGGCGGAAACCCTGGAGGAAATTTACGAGCCCTACCTCATCCAAAAGGGGTTCATCAAGCGAACGTCTTCCGGCCGTGTCCTCACCCGTCTGGCCTACGAGCATTTGAACGCGCCGCTTCCCCCCAAATCGCAGTCCGACCTTTGGCCATGACCGAATCCCCGTGGGTCCCGCTTTCCAACGCCTTGATGGGCCTCGGCGCGCTTCTTCTGGGGGCCGGGGCGCTCATCCGCTTAGCAGGTAAATGGCCGTGGCTCGGACGCCTCCCCGGAGACATCCACATCCAAAAGGAGAATTTTAGTTTCCATTTTCCCATCGTGACCTGTCTAGTGATCAGTCTCATGTTGACCCTGCTGTTCAACTGGTTCCGGAAGCCCTGATGTTCCAGCTCCTGACCGTTTTCTGGCGGCCGGCCCTGGAAATCCTCATCATTTGGGGCGTCGTATATTCCGTCCTCCGTCTGATCCAGGGCACGCGCGCCGTGCAATTGGTCACCGGCCTGATCTTGTTCGCCTCTCTGTTCCAAATATCCAAAGCCCTGGGGCTGGAAACGATTAGCTGGGTTTTTACGAAATTGTTCGCCTTCGGTATGATCGCCGTGCTGATCCTGTTCCAGCCCGAGATCCGCCGTGCGTTCGCGCGTATCGGTCAAACGACCATCTGGCGCGGGTTTTTGCAGCGCGGCGGCCTCTTCGACGAAGTCATCAATTCCTGCGAGGCCCTTTCCCGCACCCGCACGGGGGCGCTCATCGCGATTGAACGCGACGTGGGACTGAAAAATTATATCGAAACCGGGGTGCGCCTGGACGCCGAGATTTCGGAGGAGCTCATCCGGACTGTTTTCACCAAGACGACTCCGCTGCACGACGGCGCCATGATCATCCAGGGCGGCCGGATCGCGTCCTGCGGCTCGTTGCTTCCTCTGACGCAGACGGTCCAGCTCGGGAAGGCGCTGGGCACGCGCCACCGCGCGGCGATCGGGCTCACCGAGGAAACGGACGCGGTGGTCATCGTCATTTCGGAAGAAACGGGGAACATATCGGTCTCGGTATACGGCAAGCTGACCCAGAACCTCGACGGCGAGAGCCTGCGGCGGGTGCTGCGGAGCTTGTTTGTGCCGGAAGAACCCAAGGGCGGCGTTTACAATATTTTAAAGGCCCTGAAGATCCAGCCGGGAAAGTCGGAGAAGATGAATCCATGAGAATTGCCTGGGCTCGCCTCCTGACCAAAGCCGCCTTGCCGCTCGTTTCCTTATTCATAGCGGTCATCCTCTGGCTTTACGCGGTGGGAGAACAAAGCGTGGAGGTCTCGCTCAAAATCCCTTTGAAAGTGGAGCCCCCCAAGGGGAGAATGACGGTACTTTCCAGCACGCGCCAGAACGTGACCTTGCGCTTGTCCGTGCCGCGGAACATCCTCTCGGTTCTTTCTCAGCAATCCGTCCATGCCTTCCATCAAATCAAGGAAGTCGAAAAGCCCGGTGAATACAATTTCCGGATCGAACCGCGGGACATCCAGCTTCCGCCGGGCAACATCCGCATCCTGAACATCCACCCCGAAGCGGTGACCGTCACCCTGGACGAGCTGATCGTCCAGAAACTCCCGCTCCGGGTCCCGCTGAACGGCGTCCCGGCGAAAGGGTATTTGGTGGACAGCAAAAAGATCGAGCTCAATCCCAACGCGGCCTTGATCGAGGGGCCGAAAGGGAAACTGGAAAAACTCGAAGCCATCCAGACCCAGGCGCTCGACGTGGTGGGGCGCACCCGGTCTTTCCGC
>JACQVP010000101.1 GCA_016209715.1 Candidatus Omnitrophota bacterium | reverse complement strand
CCGATTTTTTCGAGCAGTGTCTTGTACAGAGCGCGGTCCTCGGCCCGGGCGTTGGATTCCGAAGAAGTCCCCCGGATCTTGACGCCCGCCTTTTCCTGGGTCCGGGTATGGTTGAGCGGGGTCTGCCCGCCGAGCTGGACGATCACGCCCAGCGGCTTTTCGCGCTCGTAAATATTGAGGACGTCCTCCGCCGTGAGCGGCTCGAAAAAGAGCTTGTCGGAGGTGTCGTAGTCCGTGCTCACCGTCTCGGGATTGGAGTTGACCATGATCGTCGTGAATCCCAGCTCCTTCAGCGCGAAAGCGGCCTGCACGCAGCAGTAATCGAATTCGATGCCCTGCCCGATACGATTGGGGCCGCCGCCGAGGATCATGATCTTCTGCTGGGAAGTGCGCACGGTTTCGTCTTCCGATTCGTAGGTGGAATAAAAATACGGCGTGTAGGCCTTGAATTCGGCCGCGCAGGTGTCCACCAGCTTGAAAGTCACCTCGATCCCCTGTTTCTTTCTGAGTTTCCGGACTTCCTGCTCGGTGCTCCCCGTGAGGAAGGCGAGCTGGCGGTCCGAGAAGCCCAGCCTTTTGGCGCGGCGCATGACCTCAAAGTCCGCGGGCTGTTTGCCGAGGAGCTCTTTTTGCTCGAACTCGACGATCTGCCGGATCTGCTCCAGGAACCACGGATCGATCATGCTGGAGGCCGCGATTTGCTCGGCGCTGAGCCCGGCCAGAAAAGCGTATTTCAGGTAAAACAGGCGGTTCTCCTTCGGTTTGGCGATGTAGGACAGGATGCGCTCGCACAATTCGGCGTCTTTCTTCGACTTGCGGATCCAGCGTTGATACGCCTCGAGCGTGGCCAGACGCTCGCCGAAAACGTCGTCGCGGCCATCCGCCCCCAAACCGAAACGGCGCGTCTCGAGCGAGCGGATCCCTTTTTGAAACGCTTCCTTGAAGGTGCGCCCGATGGCCATGGCCTCTCCCACTGATTTCATCTGCGTCGTCAGCGTGTCGTTCACGCCGGGGAATTTTTCGAAGGCGAAGCGCGGGATCTTCACCACGCAGTAATCGATCGTGGGCTCGAAGGAAGCCGGCGTGTACTTGGTGATGTCGTTCGAAATTTCGTCCAGCGTGTAGCCGACCGCCAGCTTGGCGGCAAACTTGGCGATGGGAAACCCCGTCGCTTTGGAGGCCAGCGCGGAGGAGCGCGACACGCGCGGGTTCATTTCGATCACCACCATCCGGCCCGTCTTGGGGTCAACGGCGAACTGGATGTTCGAGCCGCCCGTCTCGACGCCGATCTCGCGGATGCAGCGGATGGCCGCGTCGCGCATACGCTGGTATTCCTTGTCGGTGAGCGTCTGGGCGGGGGCCACGGTGATGGAATCGCCCGTGTGCACTCCCATCGGGTCGAAGTTTTCGATGGAGCAGATGATGACCACGTTGTCTTTGATGTCGCGCATGACCTCGAGCTCGAACTCCTTCCATCCCAGGACCGATTCCTCGATCAGCACCTCGTGGATCATGCTGTAGTCGAGGCCCAGCCGCGCGATGCGCTCGAGTTCGGCCCGGTTGAAACAGATCCCGCTGCCGGAGCCGCCGAGGGTGAAGCTGGGGCGCACGACCACGGGATATCCGATCTGGTCGGCGTACCTGACGGCCTCTTCCACGGTGTAGGCGAAGGTGCTCTGGGGAAGGTCGAGGCCGATGCGCTGCATGGCCCGCTTGAATTCCTCGCGGTTTTCGGCCTTCTTGATGGCCTCGTACTTGGCGCCGATCAATTCCACGCCGTGCCTCTCGAAGATGCCCTTCTCCGCCGCCTCGATGGCGACGTTGAGACCCGTCTGCCCGCCCATCGTGGGAAGGCAGGCGTCCGGCTTCTCGCGGGCGATGATCTTCTCCAGCACTTCCGCCGTGACTGGCTCGATGTACGTGCGGTCGGCCATGTTGGGGTCGGTCATGATGGTCGCGGGGTTCGAGTTCACCAGGACGACCTTGAAGCCGTCTTCGCGCAGGGCCTTGCAGGCCTGGGTCCCGGAGTAATCGAACTCGCAGGCCTGGCCGATGATGATGGGGCCGGAGCCGATGATGAGGATTTTCTTAATGTCTTCGCGCTTCGGCATCACCAAACCCCTTCCTGGATCATGCGGTAAAACCGGCCGAAAAGGTAATCGCTGTCATGCGGGCCCGGAGAAGTCTCGGGATGGTACTGGACCGAAAAGACGGGGTGCTTCTTGTGCCGCATCCCCTCGACGGTTTTGTCGTTCAGATTGAGATGGGTCACTTCCACGTCCGGCGGGAGGGAGGTGGGATCGACGCAGAAGCCGTGATTCTGCGCCGTGATTTCCACCTTGCCGGACTGCAAGTCCATCACCGGGTGGTTGCCGCCGCGGTGGCCGAATTTCAATTTGAAGGTCTTGCCGCCGAGCGCGAGCGACAGCATTTGATGCCCCAGGCAGATGCCGAAGACCGGGACTTTGCCCACCAGCTGGGCCATGTTCTGCCACAGATACGTCACCGGCTCCGGATCCCCGGGGCCGTTGGAATAAAAAACCCCGTCCGGATTGAGGGCCATGATTTCGCCGGCCGTCGTTGACGCCGGCACGACTTTCACCCGGAAACCGTGCTGATTGAGTTTGCGGAGGATGTTGTATTTGATGCCGCTATCCACGCAGACGGCGAAAAATTTCCGCGCCCGCGCCGGCGTCTTTTCCGGCCATTCGAACCCGGGGGCCAGGCAATGGTCGAAATCGTATGGTTCGCGGCAGGTGACTTCCTTCACCAAATCGATCCCGACGATGCTCCGGGAGGCCTGGGCGCGCTTGATCAGCCGCTTCTTGTCCAGGTCCACGGTCGAGATCACGCCTTTCTTGGCGCCGAAGTCGCGCAGGTGCTTCGTCAGCATGCGCGTGTCGACGCCCTCGATGGCGACGATGTGGTTTTTCTTCAGGTATTCGCCCAGGCTCATCTCGGAGCGATAATTGCTGACCACGGCGCTCAACTCCCGCACGATGAACCCCTCGACGTGCGGCTTGAAGGACTCGACGTCCTCGGAATTGACCCCGTAATTGCCGATGTGGGGATAAGTCATGGTCACGATTTGGCCCTTGTAGGAAGGGTCGGTGAGGATTTCCTGGTAACCGGTCATGGAGGTGTTGAACACCACCTCGCCGAAGGCCTCGCCTTCGTCCCCGATGGAAAGACCGTCGAAGACCACCCCGTCCTCGAGCGCTAGAATCGCCTTCATGCCGGCACTCCTTCGCGGGAGAAGGAATGAGGCTCGCCTTTGCAAATCGTGTAGTGGACCTTTCCGCGCAGCCGGCGGCCGATAAAGCAGGAATTTTTCGACCGCGACGCGAAGTCCGCGCTCCGGACTTCCCATTCTTCGTCCGGCGCGACGACGGTCAGATTGGCGCGGCCGCCCTCTTTGATTTCGTTGAAGTCCTGCAGGCCGATGAGCTCGGCCGGTTTGAGCGCCAGCTTCCAGACGATCTGCTGGAGCGAAAGGACGCCGCGGTGGTAAAGCTCGGTCATGGCCGCGCCAAAGGCGGTCTCCAATCCGATGACGCCGAACGGCGCGTCCGAAAACTCATGTTCCTTTTCCTCGGCCGCGTGGGGCGCGTGGTCGGTGGCGATCACGTCGATCGTCCCGTCTTTCAGGCCCGCCAGGATTTCGCGAATGTCGCTTCCGGTCCGGAGCGGAGGGTTCATCTTGTAATTGGTGTCATAACCGGTGAGCGTTTCGTCCGTGAGCGAGAAATGATGCGGCGTCACCTCGCAGGTCACCGGCACGCCCTCGCCTTTCGCCTGGCGGATCAATTTCACGGCGCCCTCGGTCGAGATGTGCGCGACATGGAGGCGAGCGCGCGTGAGCTTCGCGAGCGAGATGTCGCGGAGCACCGCGATCTCCTCGGCGGCGTTGGGGCTGCCCTTCAGCCCTAGAACGGTCGACATACGCCCTTCGTTCATGACGCCCCCGCGGGCCAGGTCCCCGTCGATCGCGTGGCTGATCACGAGGAGGTCGAACATGGAGGCGTATTCCATGGCGTGGCGCATGAGGAGCGAGTTTTGCACAAAGTCGCCGTCGTCGCTCACAGCGACGCAGCCCGCCTCTTTCAGTTCGGCCATCTCGGAAATTTCCTTGCCCTGCCGCCCTTTGCTGATGGTCCCGCACGGGAACACGTTGAAACGCGCGTCTTCGGCGCGCCGCAGCACCGCGGCGACGACGCTCTGATTGTCGCAGGGCGGGTTCGTGTTGGGCATGGACACGCAGGCCACGAAACCGCCGCGCAGCGCCGAGCGCGAACCGGTGGCAATGGTTTCTTTGTACTCGAAACCCGGCTCGCGGAAATGCGTGTGCAGATCGATCAGCCCGGGCAACAGGACGCGCCCGTCGCCCTCGATTTTTTCCGTCGCCTGGACCCTCAGGTCCTTTCCGATGGAAACGATGCGGCCTTTCTCGATGAAGACGTCCACCGTGTCGTCGAGCCGGTTCTTGGGATCAACGGCCCGGATCTGATGCAATAGGATCGACATCCTCGTTCCTTTCCTTGGCAATGGCCCCGCTGAGCAGATAAAGGACCGCCATCCGCACGGCGATCCCGTTGGTCACTTGGTCGAGAATCACGGAAAAAGGCCCGTTGGCGACGTCGTCCGAGAGCTCGACGCCGCGGTTGATGGGGCCCGGGTGCATGATCAAAAGGTCCGGCTTGGCCCGCTTCAAACGGTCGCGGTTGATCCCGAAGGTCTTGGTGTATTCACGAAGGCTCGGAAAGAACGGTTCCTGCTGGCGCTCGAGCTGGATCCGGAGCAGCGTGATGGCGTCTGCGTCCGCGATAACTTCATCCACGTCCGTGCACATCCGGACGCCCAACTTTTCGACTTCCACGGGCAGCAGGGTCTTCGGCCCGCACACGGTGACCCGGGCCCCGAGTTTTGTCAGGCCCCAGATATTGGAACGCGCCACGCGGCTGTGCAGGATGTCGCCGACGAAAACCACGTGCAGGCCCTCGATCCGCCCTTTGTTTTCCATGAGCGTCAGCATGTCGAGGAGCGCCTGGGTCGGGTGTTCGTTCGTCCCGTCGCCGGCGTTGATGATCCCGGGACGGATGTGCTGGGCCAGCCGGTGCGGCGCCCCTGACGCGGAATGCCGCATCACGATCAAATCCACTTTGAGGGCCTCGATGTTCTTGGCCGTGTCGAGCAGCGTCTCGCCTTTTTCCATGCTGGAGCCGGAGCTCGAAAAATTGAGCGTGTCGGCGCTGAGGCGCTTCTCGGCGATCTCGAACGAGGCCCGCGTGCGGGTGCTGGGCTCGAAGAAGAAATTGACCACCGTCCGGCCGCGGAGCGTCGGCACCTTCTTGATGGAGCGCGTGGAGATTTCCTTGAAAGAGGCGGCGGTGTCCAGGATCAGTTCGATCTCCTCCCGGCTCATGTCGCGGAGGCCAAGCAGGTCCTTGCGGGTCCAGGCGACGGTCATGGCATCTTCCTCCTCACGATGACTTCGTCTTTCCCGTCCGTTTCCTGCAGGCGGACGACGACTTCTTCCTCCCGCGACGTCGGGATATTTTTCCCCACGTAATCGGCGCGGATCGGGAGTTCGCGGTGCCCGCGGTCGATGAGCGCCGCCAGCTGGATGGTCGCCGGGCGGCCGAAATCGACCAGGGCGTCGAGCGCGCAACGGATCGTCCGTCCGGTGAAAAGCACGTCGTCGACCAGGATGACCTTTTTTTCGTGGATGTCGAATTTGATCTCGGTGCCGCGGACTTCCGGCTGGGCGCCGATCTCGCTCAAATCGTCCCGGTACAGAGTGATGTCGAGGATCCCCACGGGGATGCGGCCTTTTTCGATGTCGGTGATGGCCTTTTGGAAACGGCGGGCGAGAATGGCGCCGCGGGTCTGGATGCCGATCACGGCAAGCCCGGCCGTCCCCTTGTTTTTTTCCAGGATCTCATGCGAAATCCTCGCCAGGGCCCGGTCGATGCCTTCTTGGTCCAGGATCTTTTTTTCCTCAGACATGACGGGCCTCAGGGCGGAGAGGAACAAAAAAATAGCCCGCTGAATGGCGGGCGTTTCGGGTGTTGTCGGTGCGGCTCATGCATTCCTTTCCCGGCCTCGCAGGACCGGTTTAAAAGGGTTTGTACTGAACTCGATCGCGGCAAAGATTACTGCAAATCGAACGGGATGTCAAGCGCGGAAACGGTACAAAAGACTGCGGAGAAGGCCCTTTCACGTAAGCCGGGTCCTGTCATGGATGATCATCTATCTGGCGCGCGCATTGCTGCGAACGTCTAACGGCCTACCCTCCAGTAACGGCCGGACGAGCCTTGGATGTTCGGCCTTTCTTCAGGCGGGGTTTTCCGTATCCTCGCGTCACCGCGAGAATAGGTGGTCTCTTACACCACCTTTTCACCCTTACCCCGGTAAAACGCGGGGCGGTTTATTTTCTGTGGCACTTTCCATCCCCATCCCCTTCCGGAGATGAAGCCTGGGTGTTACCCAGCACCTTGTCCTGTGAAGCCCGGACTTTCCTCCCGCACCCGCAGGTGCAGGCGATCATCTATGAAAGAGCCCTCTCTCACAGCTATTTGCTGTAACTTATGTAGCCGTAACCCTTTTGAATAAAAATAGGCTCCCCCCCATCAGCACGACATTAGGAAACCAAAGGGCCGCAAACGCCGGCACCACCCCATGGCTCCCGAGGGTACTCGCCCACACGAACAATATATAATATATGGCCACCATCCCCATAGCAAGACAAAAGCTCACCACCGCCTCGCCCCGATGCGCCAGGATCGCCAGGGGCAGCCCGATCAGCGTGAACACGAACGAGGCAAACGAAAACGCGATTTTCTTGTGAAACTCGCTCCGCAGGGTGTTGAGCTGGTCCTTGTCTTCCGTACTTTTTCCCTGATTCAAGCGCATCTGGACCAGGATTTCATCCAGGGTCATGTCTTTGATCTTCTTGTTGGCCGGCCGGGCGTCGCGGCCGAGATTGATGGGCGGCAATTCGAAACTCTTGAAATCGAGCTTGTAAAAAACGCTCGGATCCTCGGGATTGGGTTCGTCGCTCGAACCGTTGTAAAGCTTCAGAATCAAGGTCTTGTCGTTCGCGGACGAGATGATCTCTCCGCGCTCCGCGACGATGGTCCGGGTGGGCTTGCCGCCCTGCGGCTGGTAGATGGTGACCCCTTCCAATTGATTGCCGTTCACCTTCTGCACCAAAATGATGTAATCGCGGAATTCCTTGATGAGGCGCCCCGCCTCCAGATAGGCGACCGGCCGTTTGATCAGGATCTCCTTCACGGCCTGCCGGTAGGCGAAGGAGGCGTTGGATTGGACCTGGTCATTGAGGATCAGGGCGATCAGGCTCACGAAGAAGCCGAGCGCGATCACGGGGGCCATGATCTTCCACAAATTGATGCCGCTCGATTTCATGGCCACGATCTCGTTGTGCTGCGCCAGGGAACCGAAGGTGAGCAGGATGGCGGTCAAGATGCTCGTCGGAAGAATGAAACCCAGGAGCTTGGGCATGAGGAGCAGCAGGATCTTCAAAATGTCCATGATGTCCACGCCTTTGTTCACCAGAAGATCGGCCATTTTCACCAGGTTGCCGACGATGAAAATGAAGGAAAACAGGAGGAGCGAAAAACCGAAGGGGATCGCCAGTTCCCGCAGGACGTAGCGCGGGAGAATCCTCATGGCAGAGGGTGCCGGTGGGCGTACCCTTCTCCCACGTGGTGCCAGTGGGCGATCTCAGGTTCGCCGTATTTCCAGCAGAGGTAAACGACTTTTCCTTCCCGGAGGGAATAAAAATCCACGAGTCCCAAGTCGATGTCTTTCAAGAAGCACCCTTTTTCATGGATCGCGTCGACCGCGCTGTTGAATTCCGCGATGACGGCGTTGAGGGCTTCGATTTCCCGGTTGACGGCGGGCGACCCTTTGGACGCCGCGTCCGTCCCGCTCACCAATTCGAGGGCGTCAATCTCGGCCTCTTTCCCGGCGGCCTTGTCTCTCAAGGCATGGAGCCGCGTGATGAGCCCCGTCAATTCGGGGATCATCGCCGTCGCTTCTTCGTGGGTAAAAACTTTGATTTGGATCATCAGGGAAACCGAGGTTATCTCAGCCCGGGTCAAAAGTCAAGAAACGCCCATCGTGGGTCCGGCACGACTCGAACGTGCAACCAAGGGATTATGAGTCCCCTGCTCTAACCATTGAGCTACGGACCCCAACACACACATTATAATCGATCCGGGACGCGTCCCGAAAGAACTTAAGTCGCTCCGGCCCGGGATTCTTCGAACACCTTGAGGGAGGCCTTGACGTTGATGTTGAGCGATTCGGCAAGTTTGACCACCGCTTCGAGGAGGCGCAATTCGGCCCCGGCGGCGTCTCTCAGTCGGGGATAGACCTTCTCGACGAGCAGGCTGAAGACCTGGTTTTCCATGCGGTAGCGCCAATCGGAAAATCCGGCCTGCGCCGCGAACTCCACAAGGACGATGAGCCGTTCGCACTGCTCCAGCGTCCAATCCTGGCACAGCCGCCCGAATTCATCCAGCAAAATCGCGGCGATCAAATGCTCATTCTCGGGGGAGATGACCCCGATCTGGTAACGGCGCGCCTGCGCGAGAAACGGCTTGGCGCCGCTCAGGATTTCCGGGTCCCGGTCCTCGGCGTAACGTTTCATGAGATTTCCTGCCTCCTCCCGGATGACAAATTCGACCGCCCCGCGCACGTGCGCCGGAAGCTTCTCCCCCAGTGCGTGGAACTCTTCGAGCACCGGCAGGAACTCCTTGAAGATGAGCTTGTAACTCCGGGTCAGCTTTTCGAATTTTTCCCGCAGGAGCGTAGAAAGGATCTTCTCCCGCTCGTCCGCGAAGAGGTCCTTGAAGGTCATGTATTGTCCGCCGAAATGCTCTTCGCCAAATTGTTCGATGGCCCGGAACGGCACCACGTCGTGGAAGGTGTCGATCTTGGCCCGCAGGGCCTCGAGATCGTCTTCCGCGCCCGCCTTTTTGGCGTACACGCGAAGGGTCAATTTCGGATAAGGGACGTAAACGGCAAAAAAGACCTCCTCGCTTTGGTCTTCGGTCACGAGGTTGGTGATCCGGATCCGCCCGGCGATCATTTTGCGGGTGATGGTCACTTTCTCGCTGAGCGCGATGCGGCGCACGCGGTAACTGTAAAAATGGCTTACCTCCGGCACCGGCTTGAACAAGAGGTCCATCGCCGAATGCGCGAGGACCCGGTTCGAGGTGACGACCGACGGCAGCACGATCCGGGTGTAGACGTTTCTTCCGTTGGCGATCTCCGCGAGATTGCTGGGCGCCTGGTTCAGGCGCATCAGAAAATCTTTTTCGAAGTCGGGCCCATCGACTTCGCGGGCGAGCTGCAGGACCCGGGCGGCATATCGCAGATTCTGCACCGCCTCGATCCCCGAAATCTCGGAGAAAAACCAGCCGCAACTCGTGTGCATGAGCTGGACGTGCCGCTGCATCTCGAGCAGTTT
>JACQVP010000104.1 GCA_016209715.1 Candidatus Omnitrophota bacterium | reverse complement strand
TAAAAGTCCCCCCCGTCGCGGTAGAGGAATTGAAGCTTGGTGTGGTGGACCTCCATTTCTTCCGCGCGCTCTTCCGCCCGGAGGCTCTTTTCGATGAGGCGGCCGTCGGCCAGGCTTTTCAGCTTGAGATGGACCATCTTGCCGGATTTTCCCGTCCCGCGTATTTCCTGGGAGAGGACGAGGGAAATGACGCCGTCGATTTTGAGGACGTTGCCCACTCTGGTCTCGGTTGCATCTTTCATGCCCATGGATGGCCCTCCTGCTATAATGAAATCAGTCACAGAGTCAACGAAGCCATTATACTCGACACGAAAGGAGACCACCATGAGAAGATGGATTCCGGTTCTGGCGCTGGGAGCGCTGTTTTTCACAAGCCCGGGGTATGCCAAGACGGCACAGGAGATCGACACGGCGGTGGATGCCGCGATGGACCGCTTCAAAAGGGAAGTGATCGGAGCGGATGACGTCCTGGCGCGCGCCAAGGGCGTTTTGGTGATGCCCAAGATCATCAAGGGCGGTATCGGTTTTGGGGCCGAGTACGGAGAAGGATCTCTGCGGGTGAACGGCAAGAGCGTGGATTATTACAACACGATTGCCGGGTCTTGGGGGATCCAGCTCGGGGGCCAGGTGCGGAGCATTTATGTCTTTTTCTTGGAGCAATCCGCGCTCGACAAATTCCGCGCCTCCAGCGGCTGGAAGTTCGGAGCGGACGCCTCGGTGGTTTTGATTTCGGCCGGAGCAGGCGGTTCCATTGACACCATGAAATCCGACGAACCCATTCTGGCCTTCATGCTGGGGCAGAAAGGATTGATGGGGAACCTCACTCTGGAGCTCGGCAAGTTCAACAAAACGGTGAAATAGAGCCCAAAAACCATTAGGAAAGAAACGTCGTAACGAATAAAATAGGGCGGTTATGCGCATCCCAGCCGTCCTATTTTTTTGCCTGCTTGCCGCCTCCCTGACGGTTCCCTCGGCTCCCGGATTGGCTTATATTCCCGACGTCGGTCCCGGCGTCTGCCTCAGTGAAAATTGCGACGACACCGCCCCCAGTTACGACGATTCGAGTTATTCTTCGGGCGGCTCCTATTATTCGGACTCCGGTTCCGATTCCGGCTACAGCGGCGGCTATTACAACTCGTACGATGCGATGATGATGAACACGGCTATGGGCCTCATGGGGAGCTTCATGAACGGCGTTTACCAAGGGATGTCCCAGGCTTCGGCCCAGCAGGCCGCGTATGAGCAGCAGATGGCCGAACAGAGGAGAATCGAAGCCGAAATCGCGCGCCAGGAGCAGGAACGCCTCCGGGCGGAAAAAATGGCCAAGCAGGAGGAACTCCGCGCTCATTACAAGGATAAGCTGTCCCGGTCTTCGGCCTCCATCAAGGCCGGCATAGCGAGGATTGAAAACATGCTGGGCGAGTCTTTTTCTGGCGACTCGAGCCCCCTCCGGATTGAGACGTTGGACGATCTGAGTCCCGGCGGCCCGGATTGGGACGGCCGGGACGCTCCGGCCGGCGGCGAGAGCGCTCCTTTGGAAATCATGCGGGACGATTTTGTGGATGCCAATGTCGTGGATTTGAGGGACAAAACCGATTTGACCGTGCGGCCGGAAGATTTGAAAGGAAATACCCCTCCCATCGAGACTGAGACTCTGGAGTCCCTGGCCCGGGACCGCGCGATGGCGGAAAATTTCAACCGCGAAAGCGCGGAAAACGTCGAGCGTTTGAAGGCCGAGTCGCGGATCGCGGAAATCCGCGAGAAGGCCGAGGAGGTTTCCCTCGATGAAACGCCGCCGCCGATCATCCCCGACCGTTCCGGAGAACCTCCGCCCCCGGACCGCTTGCCCGAGGCCTTGAGCGCTCCCGACCCGGAATTGGCCGAAGTGGATCCGGCCGGCATGAAGGGAGACACCCCGCCCATCGAAACCGAATCGATCGAATCCTTGCGCCGCGACCGCGCCATTCGGGAAGATTTCGAGCAGGCCGGCGCGGAAAATGTGGAGAACCTCAAGGCCGAAAGCCGGATCGCCGAAATGCGCGGCGAGGAGCCCCCGGCCCCCGCGCTCGAGGAAGCCCCGCCGATCGAGGCGCCTTCGCCGGCTCCGCCCGAGGCGGTTATCGGCGTGACTCGGGAAGCTGACGAGCCCGCGCCCCAGGCCTTGCCATCTTCAACGCCGGGCCGGATGGATACCAGTTCGCTCGTTCTTCCCGAAGCCGGCACTGCGCCGGATGAACCTCTTTTGCCGCCTTCGGAACCTTTTATATTGCCGGAATCCGACACCGCGCCGCATAATCCGCTTCCTTCCGGCGCTTTGCCGGTGATGGATCCGGCCGTGTTCAAGGGAGACACGCCCGCCATTCCGGTCCAGACGGTGGAGAGTCTCGCCCGCGAGCGCCGGATGACGGAGCAATTCCAGAAGGCCGGTTCGGAAAGGGCGGACGATCTTCGCGGGGAGGCGCAAATGCAGCCGATCCGGGAAGCGGCCCGGAAAGACCTCGAGGCGAAGGCGGCCGAATGGAAAGCGCGCCAAAAAGATTTGGACGCGAACCCCGGACTCCGCGAGGCCCTCGAAGAGTCGGACCGCTTGTGGACCGAGGCGGAAAAAGAATATGACGAACAGGCCCGCCTCCGGGCGCAGGCGGCTCGCGAGGCGGCGCCTCCCGACGACGATTTGAGCACGCTCCTTCTCGAAGGATTGGATCGCCAGCGGTGGCCCGGGCCCGCGAATCCCGAAGCGCCGATCCCCAACGCGCCGGTGGATGAGGAAGCAAGATTTAAAGGGACGCTCGAAATCTGGCGCGCCAAGAAAGCCGCCCAGGAGAAAGGGAAGCAGCCATGAGACGGCAGTTCATCGGAGGGCTGATGATTTTCTTTTGGATGACCACGACGGCGGCCGAGGCCCCGAAAACACAATCACCGGTCCTTTCGGATGAGGCCCGCCGCTTGCTCGAGCGCGGCGTGGTGGCGGCCGACGCCAAAGAATGGGCCGTGGCCTCCCAGTATTTCGGCGAGGCGCAAAAATTCGAGCCCCTGCACCCCAAGGTGCTGTTCAATCTCGGTTTTGCCTATTTAAACGCCGGCCGGCCCGTGCTCGCCGACCTCTGGTGGCGCGCCTATCTCGCGGTCGCCCCCGAAGCGCCGAACGCGCCGCAGGTAAAGGCCGAAATCTCCCGCCTCGACATCAAAATTCAGTCCGCCTCGGCCAAGCTCATCGGCGAGGCCATGACCGGCCTTCAGGAGTTACCGGATTCGATGAGCGCCGAGGAGCGCGAGGCCTTTCAGGCGCCGGTGGATCCATCCGCGCTTCAGGGGCAAAAGGCCCCGCCGGATCTCGCCCAGCGGCGGAAGAATACCGTCGGCGCTATCCTGTTTGCGCAGACGGCGACCGGCCGCATCACGGAAGCCGCGAATTTCGCCGCGCGGATGAGCCTGAACCAGGTGAGTCTGGATTCGCTCCACCGCTATTTTGGCCAGGTCCAGGCCGACGCCGGCGATTTCGAGGGCGCCGAAAGGACGCTCGGCGAGATCCAAATGCCGGCGGAGCGCGACGCCCTGTTGAACTCTTTGGCCGTGGCCGAGATCGCGGCCGAGGCCCTGGCGAGCGCGGAACGCCATTTGGACCTGGTCTCAGACATTCAGCAAAAAATCGCTTTGCTGGATTTCCTTATTTTTAAGCGGGTCCGGCAACTGGAGCCCGAAGCGGCCGAGGCGGCTTTTTCCAGGTACGAATTGCCCGAAGCCGACCGCGTCCGGCTGACGCATCTCATCATGACCGGCTATCTCAAGAAGGACCTGCCGGAGGAGGCCCGCCGTCTCGCTGAGAAGAACCTGGCCGGTACGGATGCCGCCGACCCGAAGAAATTCGGGATCACCGCGCTGGCGCTGGCGGGGATGGGCCGATTCGCCGAGTCGCTGGAGCTCCTGCGGAAAGCGGATGCCCAGTTAAAGAAGGAAGCGCTGCAAATTCTTCACGCCGCCGCCTTGCTGGCGCAATGCCAGATCTGGAGCGGGCAGGACCTGGACGCGCTGCAGCCGGTCCTTGATTTTATCCGCAGGCACAAAGCCCCCGTGGTTTTTGCGATGGAACACCGCATCCTCGCCGCTTATTACGCCGAGCGCGGCGACATCGATCGCGCGGCTGCCGAGGTCCGGCAAATGCCGGTGAACGAAAAAGATTCGCTGCCGGTTTCCTTGTTTTGGCGGCTGGTCCAGAAAAAACTCTACGGCAAGGCAGCTAAAATGGCCCTGGTCTCCGAAAGCGCGCTGGTGCGGTCCCGGCTGTTTCTCAAGCTGGCCGATGCCGTCCAGGGGCCCGAGGCCGCTTTTCAAAAAAGGGAACTGCGGGAACGGAGTCTGAAATGGGCCCTGGAGGCGCTGGACCCCGTGGGCCTGCGTGAATTGGCTCGCGGGGCCGCCCGGGACCGCGATTCCGAATTCGCCGCGCGGGCGGCCAAGGCGGCCGCGGCCGTGAACTGGATCGAATTGGCCGATTATTTCACGCGGGTGCCGTCCACCTCCGACCTGAACCAGCATCTGGAAAGCCTGAAACTGCAGGGATTCGATGCCGTGCCGTACGGCACGGCGATGGCCGCGCTCGATTGGGGGCGGGTCTCGGTTTATATCAAGGCGCGGGAGCGCAAACAAATCCAAGGGTGAGGAAACCATGTCCAAAATGAAGTGTCTGAGTTTCATTCTCATTGCGGCCGTCCTGTTTAACGGCTGTTCCATCAAATTGGGGCCCGATCCGGTCGATGAATTGCGGCCGGCCACGCAGGGCCTGGTCCGCATCGGCGACGTGACCGAGACCTTGACGGGGTCCTGGGCCAATTTCCCCAACCGCGTCGGCATCAAACAGGAGTTCATGGGGGTGCTGAAGAAGCCGGAGGTGTCTTCGTTTTTCGGCGGCGGCATTTCGAGCCTCGTCATGGACATCCAGATCACTACCGATCACATCGACGACGGCGCGCGCCTTACGAGCCTCGGCGGCCTGAGCCTGCTCACGATCGGGATCATTCCGCTCAATTTCCGCTCCGAATGGGATGTGCAGTGCAAGGTGACGCTCAAGACTTCGGAAGGCGTTCAAGCGGCGGTTTACAACTTCACGGAGAAGGGCGTTTACGAGATCTGGGCCTATCCTCTCACCATGTTCAGCCTTTTCGGGGCGGGCGTGCGGGGCGAGTCGGACTTTTGGGCGATCTGTCGCCGCGTGAGCGAGAACCTGGTGGACAAGATCATCCAGACGGTCGAACGGGACGCCGCGGCGCTATCTTCCCAGGCCGGGCCGATGGGGCAGGCGGGGAGTTACCAGACCCTCCAGAAACCCGTCATCATTTGACCCGGGCCGGTTCGGACCCGCGCAAAAAATCACGGATATTTTCCAGCGTGGTGTCGATGATCCGTTGCACGGCCTCGCGCGAATAAAACGCCAGATGCGGCGTGAAAATCACGTTCTCCCGGTGCAGCAAGAGATGGTTCTTGAGCGTGGTCCGGAGCGACTCCCAATGCGCTTCGCTGTCGGCCGCGCCGAGCAGCCGGCGGTCTTCCAGGATCAATTCTTCCTCTTCCAGCACGTCCAGTCCCACGCCTGAAATCCGCCCTTCGTTGACCGCGTCGACCAGCGCGTGCGTCTCGATGAGCCCGCCCCGGGCGGTGTTGATGAGGATGGCCCCTTCCTTCACCAAGCGGAGGGTCTCCCGGTTGATCAAGTGGCGGGTGCTCGGAAGGTAGGGCACGTGCAGGCTGATGATGTCGGATCGCTTCATCAATTCCTCAAAGGGCACGTATTCAAAACTCATGACCTCCGATAAAAATTTCTGCTCTTTGAGGTCGAAGGCGATGACCTTCATGCCGAAGGCGACGCCGATCCGGATCACGTGGAGGCCGATGTGCCCGGTCCCGACGACGCCCAGGGTCTTGCCCTTGAGATCAAAGCCGATCAGGCCGTCCAGAGAGAAATCTCCCGCCTGCGTTTTGAGGTAAGACTTGCGCAGATTGCGCGACAGGGAAAGGATGAGGGCGAAGGTGTGCTCGGCCACGGTGTTCTCTCCGTAGGTGGGCACGTTCAGGACCTGGACGCCCTTTTCTTTGGCCGCGGCCAGGTCGATGTGGTCATAGCCGGTGGAACGGGTGGCGATCAATTTGAGCCGGGGCAGGGATTCGAGGAGGGGGCGGTCCAGACGAGACTTGATGAAGACGGAAAGGATTTCGGCGTCGCGGATTTGGCCCGCGACGGCCTGTGCGGTTTCCGTGAAGGTCCGCACGCGCGCCCCGGGGAAAGCGGAAGCGAGTGCGGGCGAGGCCGGCTCCCAGGTCCGGTCCATTTCCGTGAAAACGATTTCCGCGCCCATGACTCCACTATACAGAAACGGCCCGGCAAACTCAAGAAACGGGCGGGGGATTGAAAAAGGACGATCGTCCGTTTATAATGAAGGCATGCCGAAACGTATTCAGTTCCCAGCCATTGTGTCCAAACTGCGGCAATTTCACCGCCGCCACCGCCGCCTGCCCACGTATGCGGAGTTCCAGGAGCTCTTCGGATACCAGTCCAAAGGCGGGGTCTCGTTGCTCATGGGACATCTCCTGCGGCGCGGGATTGTGCGCCGGGACCCTTCGGGAAGGCTTGTGGCGGGCAGTTTTGTCGAAGGCGGATTACGGCTTCTGGGCACAGTGCAGGCCGGTTTTCCGTCTCCGGCCGAGGAGGAGCTCGTCGACAGCCTTTCGCTGGACGAATTTTTGATCTCCAAACCGTCGGCCAGCTATTTGATCAAGGTCTCCGGCGATTCCATGGCCGACGCCGGTATCCTGCCCGGCGATCTGGTCATCGTGGAGCGGGGGCGGGAAGCGAAGCCGGGGGACATCGTCATTGCCCAGGTGGACGGCGAATGGACCATGAAATATTTCGAAAAAGAAAACGGCAAAGTCGTGCTCCGGGCCGCCAATAAAAAATACCCGCCGATCCGGCCCGCGCGGGAACTCGTGATCGGCGGGGTGGTGGTGGCCAATGTCCGCAAGTACAAATAGCCCCCTCCATCTCGGTTCTTTCCCCGTCCCCGTTCTCCACGCCGACTGCGACGCTTTTTTTACTTCCGTCGAGCAGGCCCTCCGCCCCGAGCTTCGCGGCCGCCCGGTGGTGACGGGCAAAGAGCGCGGCATCGTGGCCTGCGCCAGTTACGAGGCCAAGGCCCTCGGGATCAAGCGGCCCATGCGCATTTTCGAGGCCCAGAAAATCTTCCCCGGCGTGGTCTGCCTGCCCAGCGATTACGAGACCTACAGCATTTATTCGAAACGCATGTTTGACATCTTGCGGCGTTTCACGCCGGCGGTGGAGGAATATTCCATCGACGAGGCCTTCGCCGAGCTGGCCGGGCTCCGCCGCGTTTACCGCGCCGGTTTTCCGGAGATCGCATGGCGCATGAAACAGGAGATCCAAAAAGAGCTCGGCCTGACGGTGTCGGTCGGATTGAGCGCGTCCAAGACGCTCGCGAAGATCGCCTCCAAGCGCGCCAAGCCGGACGGTTTCACCGTGATCCGGGCCCGGGAGCTGCATCAAATCCTTCCCTCGGTGAAACTGGAGGCGGTCTGCGGCTTCGGGCCGAACACCGTTTCGCTGCTCGAGAAGAACGGCGTGCGCAATGTGTGGGATTACGTGGCGCGGCCGGAGGCCTGGGCCCGGAAGCTCCTGGGAAAAATCGGCGGCGAGCTCTGGCACGAGCTCCGCGGCGAGGTGGTATATCCCATCGTCACCGCCGAAAAAGACGATTACGCCTCCATCAGCAAATGCAAGACCTTCACGCCGCCGTCTGCGGAGCCGAATTTCGTTCGCGCCCAATTGATCCGCAACTTCGAATCGGCCTTCATCAAACTGCGGCGGCACGGCCTGAGCGCGAAGGGGATCGCCGTTTACCTGCGGGAGAAGGATTTCCGCACCGCCGGGATGGAGGCCGAGCTGGACCGGCACACCTCTTCCACGCTGGACGCGGTGGGGCTGGCGGAGGGGCTCTTCGAGAAGTTGTTCGAGGCGGGAAAGTTTTACCGCTTGACCGGCGTCGTGCTTTTCAAGCTGCGCTCCGACCGGGGCGCGCAATACACCTTGTTTGACGACGTCCCGCGGATCGAGTCCTTCCGCCGCATCGACCGCGTCATCGACGAAGTGAACGCCCGTTACGGCAAGCACGCCCTTTCCCTCGGCCCCGGGCTTTGGCTCGGCAAACACCGGCAGCATTTGGCGGCGCGGGGGGATCTTCCGGCCCGTAAAAAGGAGCTTTTCCGCGGCGAGACCTTTCGCCAAAGGCTCGGCCTTCCGGTCTGGGGTCTCACGGTCTAAATCTCCGGCTTGGCAGCGGCTCCGGATAATGGTATCCTGTGCCCCGAAAGCGCGCACGATGAATAAATTCCTGGCCCTTACGGTGGCTGTTTTTCTCGCCTTTGCGCCGCCCGTTTTCGCGGAAAAAGCCGCGGAGACGCGCGGAGACCTCATCCGGCACAAATTCGCCCGCGGCTGGATCAACATCCTGGCTTCGCCTCTCGAAATCCCCATGGCCCTGAAATACACGGTGAAAGACCCGGGCGTGATCCTCGGCGTCCCCGTGGGCTTCGTGCAGGGAACGGTGATGACGGCGGTCCGGATCTTCACGGGCGCTTATGAAATCCTTTCGGCGCCTTTCCCTTACCCTCAAGGTTACCGCCCCGTGATCGAGCCGGAATTCAGCTGGCAGATCAGAGGACCTTACGGCACCCGCTGATAACTTAAAATCGGCGGAATTTGTGGTTGCCATGCCGGAGGCCGGCCATGTAAGATTGCGAAATCATGGGCTATTTTCTGCAGTATCTTTCGATTCGGGTGGTTCTCGCGATTTTCCGATTTTTGCCTTATCGGCTCATCCATGGGATCGCCTCTTTTAGCGGCGATTTGATTTACCACCTGCACGGCTCCCGGCGGCGGGTGGCCATGGAGAATCTTGATCGCGTTTACGGAAACTCCTTCGACGGGGCCGCAAAAAAAAGAATTGCCCGGGCCTCCTTCCGGCATCTGGCGATTTCCCTGGTCGAACTCTTCGTGGTGGAAAGATTCCTTAAAAATCCCCGGAAGTATTTTCTAACGAAGGGGTTCGAACATATGGACCGCAGTTTCGCACAGGGAAAAGGCGTGGTTCTCGTGATCTCCCATCTCGGTTCTTGGGAATATCTTTCCTTTTTGCCGATCTTGCACGGCTCCCGCTGGTCGGCGGTGGTGAAGACCATCAAAAATCCTTATATCAATCGGGAAATCGTCGAACTGCGCCGTAAGATGACGTTAAACCCAATTCCTAAAAAAGGTTCAGTGAAGGAAGTCTTGCGGGAGCTCAAGCAAAATCATGGTGTCGCGGTCTTGATCGATCAGTGGGCGGGAAGAGAAGGCCTCTGGCAGGATTTTTTCGGTTTTCCCACGTCGACCACCTCGATCCCTGTCCGTCTCGCGGTGAAGACGGGATGCCCGCTCGTTCCGGCCTATTGCATTCGGCTATCGCCCGGCCGATTCGAAGTCCAAATTCATCCGCCCATTTTTGTCGACCCCCAACAGCCCAACGTCGAGGAAGCCGTTACCGCCCGGCTTACCGGCTTGCTTGAGGAGCAAATTAAGAAATATCCGGAGCAATGGTCTTGGCCGCACAAAAGATGGAAGCCGAAACCTGAGCAAGTTAATTAGACTTGACAGGAGGTCGAATTATGCTATCCTTCCCCCTGTAGTTTATATGCGAAGCTTACGTAGGAGTTAATCACAAGATTGGGCCGCTGGCTTGCTAAAAGCTTGCGGCCTTTTTTGGGCCTCGATGAGGGGCTTCCAGAAAGGAAAATCAGTCATGCCAAGTGGTAAAGTGAAGTGGTTCAGCGATCAGAAGGGCTATGGATTCATCACTCCCGACAGCGGTAGCGGCAAAGATGTCTTCGTGCATCACACCGCCATCCAGGGAAGCGGTTTCAAGAGCCTCAAAGAAGGCGACACCGTCGAATTCGAGATCGTCGCTGGACCGAAGGGTGACCAGGCTAGCAACGTTATCAAAAGATAAACGTTAGAGCTCGAACCTAAGGCAGAGCCCCGTCTGGCAATAACCAGACGGGGCTTTTTTTTCCATGCGCATTGCTGCGGCTTGAACTTTGGAATGTTTTTTGATACCCTGACAGCTTCATGATAGAGATTGACCGCACTCTTATTAAGATCGTCTCAAACCTTTGGTTTGAATGGAGCTACGACGCTCACATCCTTTTCCGCAGCATCAGCCCTTACATGTGGGGGCTGTCCCGCCGGAACTTATACCGTTTCCTCGAGGTGCAGGCGGGTAATACATCGCTCTATCACCGCCGCCTGGCCGAATTGCTGACGGACCCTGTTTTCTTTAATTTGTTCAAGAAGGTCGAGACCGAGTTCAAGGAGTACATGCAGGGCGCGGAAACGATCGTCTCGAAAAAATATCCGGAAATGGCCGACCGCACCGTGGCCTATTTCTCCATGGAATACGGAATCGATATCATCCCCATGTATTCCGGCGGATTGGGAATCCTCTCGGGCGATCACCTCCGGGGGGCGAGCGACGTCGGCCTGAAAATGGTGGGTGTCGGCCTCTTTTACATGCAGGGCCATTACGAACAGCAGGTCTCCACGGATGGCTCCATGCGCATCATTTACGATTCGCTGGTCCCTCCGCACAAGCTGATCCGCGATTTCATCCCGTTAGAAGCCGTTAAGGACGTGCGCTCCAACAAAGAATTGGTCGTCGAAGTCCCTCTGGCCGACCGCGTGGTGAGAGTGCGCGTCTGGCGCGCGCGCGTCGGAAAAACCGATCTTTTGCTCCTGGACACCGATTTGCACGAAAACCTGGTGCATGACCGGCACATCACGCGCCGCCTCTACGATTCACAAAAACTGCACGAGGAGGAAAGAAAGCGCAGGCTCGAGCAGGAAATCGTGCTCGGGATCGGAGGGGCCAAGGCCCTCCAGGGCGCCGGCTACCGTCCCGACGTCTATCATTTGAACGAAGGGCACGTGGCCTTCGCGGCGGTGGAAGTCCTGCGCCAGATCATGGCCGAAGAAGGGGTCTCTTTTGAAGAGGCAAAGAAGAGATGCGCCGACCGGGTGGGGTTCACGACCCATACGCCGGTCCCGGAAGGCAACGAACGTTTTGACGAGCAGCTGGTCCGGGCCCAATTGGGGCCGTACCTCCATTCCTTCCTGAGCGAGCACGAGCGGGACACCTTGTTCAACTGCGCCCGGAATTACGAGGAGCGCTTCGACATGACCAAATTGTCGCTCTTGCTTTCCGGCGTTTACCGCAACGGCGTCAGCAAGCTCCACGGCGAGGTCTGCCGCCGCATGTGGTCCTATGTCTTCGACACCAAGTCGCACCCGGACCAAACCCCGATCGGGTCGATCACCAATGCCGTCCACGTCTCCTACTGGCAGAAGCCGCTCCTGCGGCGCCTGATCGAGGACGAGGGCGGCCTGCAGAACGTCCAAAACATCGCCGACGAAAAGATCTGGCTCCTGCATTTGGAGTTCAAGACCAAACTGATCGACAAGATCCGCGACCGTTACGCCTACCAGCTCCTCCGGGACCGCGTCGATCCCCAGACCATTCACCAGAAAACACGCGCCCTCCTCGACGTCGATTCATTCATCCTCGGTTTTGCGCGCCGCTTCGCGGATTACAAGCGGGCCACCCTCATCATGGACGACGAAGAGAAACTGTTTACGTTTTTGGAACAGGTATTCCGCAAATACGGCATTCCGGTGCACATCGTTTTTGCCGGCAAACCGCATCCGAACCACCATGCCGGCCAGGAAAGGATCCGCCAAATTCACCAGACGGCCGCTCGGTTGGAGGCCCGCGCGGCGGAGCGCAATTTCCGCGCGCAGATCGTTTTTGTGGAAAATTACGACATCGATCTCGCCCGCTACCTGGAGGCGGGGGTCGACGTGTGGCTGAACAATCCGATCCGGCCCCATGAGGCCAGCGGCACGAGCGGCATGAAGGCCGGCATGAACGGCGTCCTGAACGTATCTATTCCCGATGGCTGGGTTCCGGAAGGGGTCCAGACCGGCATCAACGGCTGGCTTTTCGGCTCCGGAGAAGCCCAGGAAGCGTCCGGGGACCGCGACGAATTGTTCCGCCTACTGGAACAGGAAATCCTGCCGGCTTATTTCGACCGGGAAACCCCGCGCGGCCTGAACGCCCCTTTTTCGAAACGCTGGGTCCAGATGATGAAAAATTCCATCCAGTCCATCACCCGGCAGTTCAACACAGACCGTATGCTTTGCGATTACATCGAACAGATGTATCTGCCGGCGGTGCGCAAGCGTCATGCGCAAAAAGCCGGCGCCGCCGCGGGATGAGCCGTCCGCGAAAGAGCCCCACCCATCTGGTTTGGATCGACCTCGAAATGACGGGCCTCGATCCGGCCAGGGAACACATCATCGAGATTGCCACGGTCGTCACCGACAAGAACCTGAAAGTGATCGGCCGCGGCCCCCGCTTTGCGATCCGGCAGAGCGCAAAAGTCTTGGATGCCATGGACGATTGGAATCAGCGGCAGCACCGGAAGTCCGGCCTGCTGGCGGAGGTCAAGAAATCAAAGGTCAGTGTCCGGCAGGCCGAGCAAAAGACCCTCGCTTTTTTGTCGCGTTTTTGCGAACCCGGCCGGTCCGCCTTGTGCGGGAGCTCGGTGCATCACGACAAGAGTTTCCTCGTGCGGCACATGCCGCGCCTCGCCCGTTTCCTCCATTACCGCATCGTGGACGTGTCCAGTTTCAGAATCGTGCTGGAAAACCGTTTCCCCGGGGGGCCGCGTTTCACGGGAAAAAAGGAAACCCATCGCGCGCTGGCGGACATTCTGGAATCCATCTCGGAGCTGAAGTTCTTTATCCGGCACTATCTCAAGAAACCCCATGAGGTTTGAGCGCGTCTTCATCGTTCCGGCGCTTTCCTGGTTCTGCCTCTTATTTTTCCCGGCCGCGGCCTCGGCGGAGGAGCTCGTCCTCAAGTACCGCAAGGAAGTGCGGCGGGAAAAGAAGGAGTCGGCCCGTCTGGAAGTGACCATCGGCAAGCATTTCTTTTCCGTCTCGGAGGGCGGGGTCACGCAGATTTATGATTTCTCCAAGCGCCGCATTTTCCGGATCGATCCCGCCCGGAAAAGCCTTTCTGAAATCTCCCTCTTCGCGGTGGCCGCCTTCCGTCGCAACGAATTCTACAACCGGAAAATGATTTGGGAACTCCTGGAAAAGTCCGGGGCCCGCGAGTCCCCGGGCAGCCGTTTCGATCTGGAAAGCCTGTTCGGCGTGGAAGACGCGGGCGCACCGGAAGTCGCGATTCTCGAAAAGACGGAAGGGAAGAGTCGGGTCTTTCTCACGGACGGTGAAAAGGCCGTCTGGTACGTGCCGGGGACCGCGGCCGTGGCCCCCGAATTGAAAATCAGCTACGAAAAATTCTTTCGCTACACCCAGTCCGTCCATCCCCTGATCCTGGACCGCCTTTTTTCCGAAAAGACCGTCCCGGAAGCCCTGGCCTACCGTTTCCGCGACTTGAAATCGACGACCCGGGTCAAATTGTTGCTCGAGAGCGCGGTCGAAAGGCCCGATCAGGGCTACGTCCTGCCGGAGGATTACCGGCCAGGCTATCAATCCGGTTTCTTGGCCGAAGACGTGAAGGAAGCTTACGAGATCATGACCCGGATTTCGGCCGGAACGAACACGGACGAAAAGCACAACCGGCAATGGTTCCTCGACCGCAGCCGCGAGGCTTTTGACGCCCAGCGCTTCCTGGACGCCGCCCTGTTTCTCTTCGAATACCACCTCCAAACCGGAGACCAGGCGTCGGTGGCCGAGCCGATGCGCGCGATTTCGGCGCGCCAGGCCGACGACCCTTCTCTCCTGCTTTTTTTCAACGGCCTGGATTTGTCCTCTGAGGACGCGGCGCGCGCCGCGGCCGATTCCCTGCGTTCGATCCGGAGAGACGGGCTGGAGGAGGCGCACATCGTCGATATCATGCTCGCCAACGCGGTCTACGCGCTCGGCGATCATGCCGGGGGCATCCGCGGGATGATCTCGGTCCTCAAGAAGAACCCTTATATCACGGGCGTGTACAAGGACCTCGGGCAGATGTTTTACGACAATTACGAAATGCCGCTCGCCTGGATGTGCTGGGACTTGGCCCGGACGCTCGCGCCCGAACATCCCATGCTGGCGCAGGTCACCGAGCTCGAGACGGATCTGCGGGAGCGGATGGCCGAATATTTCTGAAGACTCCCATGAACTTGTTGATCACGCTGGCCCTTTTGCTGTTGCTCCCGCCGGCTCCGGCTTTCGCCGGGCAGGATTCTGAAAACCCGTTTTACGTGCGCGGCCTCAAGGCCCTGACCGAGGGGGACCATGCCACGGCGGAGAAAAACCTGGAAGAAGCCGCCAAGACGATTCGCGGCAACGCGCACCTCTACGTGAATTTGGGCAACGCCTATTTTGGCGGCGGCAAGCGGGACCGCGCCGAGTCCGCTTACCGGCAGGCCATTCAGATAGACAGGAAATACGCCCCCGCTTATACGCAATTGGGCCGCCTTTACCAGGCCGGAGGACGATGGAGACCGGCCGAAAAAAATCTCAAGCAGGCCCTCAAGATAGATCCCCATTACGTGACCGGCCAGTCGGCCCTGGGATGGTATTACCTGGAGAAGGGAAATTTCAGGCGGGCCGACGAGATATTCGACCGGATCCTGGAAAAGAACGGTTATCACCTGGAGGCGGTGGCCGGCAAAGCGCGGGCCCTGGTGAGGCTGGACAAGAAGAAAGAGGCCAACTATTGGTACCGCCGGGCCATGGCCCTGGGATACCGCGACGCGGAAGCCGAGGCCGTCACGGAAAGATACCGCAATGCTTAAACGGGCCGTTTTTCTTGCCGCCGTCCTCGTTCTGATGGGCATCCCTCGTCCTGCCGCCGCAGGCGCCGACACGGCGGCCGATTTCGTGCGCTATTTGAAAAGCGCCGATTACGACTCCGCCTACGCGCTGATGTCGGATGCCTTCAAGGCCCAGACGTCGTTTGAGTCATTCGAGAAGGAGCAAATCGGCGTCCGTATCCAATATGAGCTCCGCCTCGGGACCGCAAAGATCGAGCGCGCCGAAGAATGGGTCCTCGAGATGGACAAACAGCCCCTTTCGGTGCGGGACCAGCTGACGCTGGGTGAGATCGATCTCGGCAAGCTTTTTTTCTGGAACTGGTGGAAGCCCCGTGAAAAGAGGCGCGTGTTTCAATTCGTTTTCGAGGGGGACCGGAAAATCCTTTTCGCGGTCGATGCCCTCAAGGTCCGGGGCCGGGAGGTCGTCACCCGCTACGAATTTCTGCCCAAACTTCAAAAGGCCCTCGAGGGCCGCCACACCGGTATATCCGTGAAACAGGTGAAGGTTGTCGAATGAGTCAAGCGCCCGCGGCCGTCGCTGAAATTCTGATCGCGGCGCTGGCGGCCTGCGCGATCGGCCGCTTTCTCTGCGGGGGCCGGCTGAATTTTGACCATCCGGCCCTCCGGACGGTGGCGGAGATGGCGCTGGGGCTGGCCGCGGTGTCCCTCCTCGTTTCGGGCCTCTGTGCCGCCGGGATCGCTTCGCCGCCGGCCCTGCGTATTTTGAATGCTGTCCTGGTCGCGCTGGCCCTGTTCTTCCTCGCCGGCAACTGGAAAAGGGCCGGCCGCCTGCCGGCCCTCACGAAGATCGCCGGCTTCGGATGGGCGGCGGGCGCAGTCTACGCGACCTGGGTCTTTCTCGCCGCGATGCTCCCCGCGAGCGCCCGGGACGAGCTCATCTATCATTTGGACATTCCCAAACGCCTTCTCGAATCCGGCGGCGCGCATTTCTTCCAGGACAATATTTACGCCTACTTTCCCCAATTGGGGGAACGGTTGTTTCTTTTAGGGCTTGCGACCGCGGGGGAGCCCGCCGCGCGTCTCGTCCACGCATTGTTTGGAGGGCTGTTGGCCGCCGCGCTGTATGGGTTGGCCCGATACTGGATGCCGCAAATATACGCGTTTTTCGCCGCGGCGCTGTTTCTGACCGTGCCTTCGGTCCTGGTCACCGCCTCGTGGGCCTATGTGGACCTGATCTTTTGCTTGTACGCGTTTCTTTCCGCGGCGGCCTGGCTGGAATTTTTCCGGCGGGAAGAGAATAAATGGGCGGTGGCCGCGGGCGTGTTCGCCGGATGCGCCGCGGCCTCGAAATACACCGGATTTCAATGGCAGATGCTGTTGATGCTCCTGGTTTTCGCCGAATTCTTATTTTCGAGGAAGAAAAACCGGTTTTTCGCGGCGGCCCTGTCGGTCGCGGCGTTCCTTCCCCTGGCGGCCCTCCCGCTCGTCCGCAACTTCGCCGAGACCGGCTGGCCTTTTTTCCCTTTTTCGACCGGCGATTGGCCTCTCCGGGAGGGGATGAACTGGGACCCCGAGCGGGCGCGCCTGTATTTGAAATGGCTTTTGGGCTACGGGACGGACCTCGCGAGGCCCTCCGTTTGGCAAGCCGCCCTGGCTCCGGTGCTTGTCTTCGTCACCGGACGGTTTGATTCGTATCGTTTTTACGAAGGCATCGCCGGGCCCGTGTTTCTCCTGGCGCCGGTTGCTTTGTGGCGGGTCCGGAAGCCGGTCCCCGTGAAGCTCCTGGCCGCGCTGACCGCTTTTTTCCTCCTTTACTGGGCCCTGACGACAAAGCAAATGCGTTTTTTATTTCCAGCACTGGCGTTGCTCAGCCTGCTCCTGGCTTACGGTCTTTCGCTCACGCCGTTCCGGTGGCTCAAGGCGGCGGCAGTCGTCCTGATGCTGGTGAATTTATTCACCGGCGTGAAGGAGGTCTGGAAAAAAGGGCCGTTGGATTACTGGCAGGGGAAGGAGAGCCGCGACGATTATCTGGCGCGACAGTATGATGGTTATGAAATTTACCGGATGACGGGCCGGATCGTGAAGCCGGGCGAACGGGTCTATCTGGTGAATATGAGAAATTACGGCTACTACCTGGATTGCCCCTGGCGGTCCGACTACATCTTCGAGCGCTGCCGACTGGACCGCTTCATGGAAACGGCGCGCGCGCCCGAAGAAATCCGGGACTTCTTTCTGGAACACGGGACCCGTTATCTTCTGATCGACGAGGCCTTCGCGGCCTCCGCGCGCACGGGCTTCGATACTCCCGGAAAGAAATTTCTGTTCGGCGCCTTCCTCAAGAAATTTGCCCAGCCTCTGGCGCAGCAGAGGCCTTATTCGCTGTACGTGCTGCTCGACCGGATGACTGCATGAGAGGCGCGTCCTGGCCCCTCATTTTCAGCCTGATCGCGGGCTGCGCGCACGGCCCGGCCGGTCGCGAGCTACCGGTCAGGCCGCCGGCTCCCGAGGACGTCAAACCGGACATCGAACGGGGTGCGCCTGTCCCGCCGCTCGATTATTTGGCCAGTTTTCTCGCTTTCCCGATCAAGCTCCTTTTGTGGAACCGGCATTATGCCACCCATCGGATTTCCCCCGAGACCGAAGCTGTTCTCGCGGATTTTGTCCGCCGCAATGATTTGGGCGAGGTGAAGGTGCGCCTCAATCAATGCGCACCGTTCCAGGAAGTGGGCCGGATTTTCAGGAACCATGAGATGGGCTGGCCCTATCGCATCTTGGCCGTCCCTTTTACGTTCATCACTGCCGCCACCGGTCGATTGCTCGCCGGCATTCTTTTCAGCGATTATTTTGATCCCTTCAGCAATACCATCCACGTGTTTTCGGACGATGCGGCCATCGCCCTGCACGAAGGCGGCCATGCCAAGGATTTCAAGAAACAGCATTGGAAAGGCACGTATGCCCTGGTGCGCTCGTTTCCGGGGGTGGATCTGGCGCAGGAAATGATCGCGACGCAGGAGGCGTTGGAATACTTGGAATTTCACGGCACGGACGAACAAAGAATCCGGGCCCCGAAAGTTTTGTATCCCGCCTTTGGGACTTATGCGGGCGGATACTTAACGATCGTCCCTTTTGCTTGGATCGGAGCGCTGGCCGGGGGGCATGTCTACGGCCGTTTGCGTTCGAAGTACGTGCGCGAGGAAATCGCCACGCGGAAACCGCCGGTGAAGGAGTCTATTCCTTCACCATCATGATGCTGACGTTTTCCTCGTCCAGGCTGTAGGCTCCGGGCGCGAGCAGGCCGAAAAGAGGCAGCAGGATCAGCACCCCTCCGACGATGTCGAGTACGCCGGTGACGTTCATGGATTTGCCGACGCTTCTCTGGACGGTGACATAACCCGGTTTTTTAGCCATGATTTGGACGTTTTGGTTCCGTTTGACGGGCATGTTGGCGGTCCCCTTCCCGGCCATGACGCCGTTGATATAGATTTCGGCATCGGCCTGGTCGGTGGTGACCGAGAGCATTTGAGTGGAAGAACGGAAAGCGGAGCAACCCGGCGTTACGAGGGAAACAATGAGCAGCCACGATATGAGTTTCAGCGCACGCATAACCTCTCCTTATGTTGATTTTAGTTCACGGACGATATTAGAAACCGCGTTTTCCAGGGCGAGGGACAAGGCCTCCTGATACCGGTCTTCGCTGCCGCCGACGTATCCCCCCGCGCTGGCGCGGCCCCGAAAAACACGGTCAAAAAGTTCCCGGCCGTCTTTGGCGGCGCGGACCCGGAGTTCCACAGTCCCTTCATAAGTCATGAAGGCCGCTCCGTTGACCCGCGCAATGCCGCCGCTCAACACCAGGCCTTTCTCCGTCCCGTCCGGCCGGTCCACGCGAACGACGCGATACCCTTCCTGTTCGAGGTGCAGGACCAAAGCTTGACTGATCCACTCGGCAATTCTTTCAGGAGGCACTTCGACCATTTTTACTTTGAACCAACTGCGGATGTTGCCGACATTTTTCCGGTCCGGCCTTTCGTCCGCAAACGAGACCAAGGTAACGGTCTCCGGCGGGAAGCGAACCTTGGCGGGGACGGCGTACTTACCGGCGGATGACTGAGGGGGGTAACTCATCGGGATTTGCCTGGAGCCAAAGGCGCAGGCACTCAAGTGGAACAGGAAAGTGGCCAGCGCAACGACAGGAATCGGTTTCATTCGGGACCATTCTAGCAAATCTTCCGTCGGGTTCAATCTTATATTGCATTTCGAGCCGCGCGCGGGCAATATAGACCAAACCGCATGGTTTTCAATTCCTTTGAGTTCGTCTTTTTTTTCGTCCTCGTCTACGCCCTTTACCGCGTCCTCGGCCGCCGTCTTCAAAATCGCATGCTTCTCGCCGCCAGCTACGTGTTTTACGGCGCCTGGGATTGGAGATTCCTGGGGCTGTTGTGGCTCACCACCGCCGTCGACTATGCTTGCGGAATTCTGATCGAAAGGGCGGAAAATCCGTCCCGCCGCAAACTGGTCCTCACCCTGAGCCTGGCCGCCAATTTGTGCGTGCTGGGATTCTTCAAATACTTCAATTTTTTCACCGATAATTTGCTCACCCTGGCGGAGGCCGCGGGCTTCCCGCTGGATGCTCCGACCCTTCAGATCATCCTGCCGGTGGGTATCTCCTTTTACACCTTCCAATCGATGAGTTATACGATCGATGTTTACCGCCGCGATATCCGGGCGGAGAAAAACCTCGCGGATTTCGCGCTCTTCGTGGCTTACTTTCCGCAATTGGTGGCGGGGCCGATCGAGCGGGCGTCGAATTTGCTGCCGCAGATCAAGCAGGAACGGCGGGTTTCGCCTCGGCAGATCGACGAAGGGGCTTGGCTGATCTATTGGGGTTTTTTCAAGAAGGTCTTTGTGGCGGACAATCTCGCTTCCATTGTGAACGCCGTCTTTGCGAAAACCGGCGTCTTTCCCGGCGCGGAAGCGCTCGCCGGCGTCTACGCCTTTGCCTTTCAGATTTACGGAGACTTCGCCGGGTATTCGGACATCGCGCGGGGCGTTTCGAAGCTGCTGGGAATCGAGCTCATGGTTAATTTCAAATACCCATACTTCGTGTCGGCGCCCGGCGATTTCTGGCGGAACTGGCATATCAGCTTGTCCACCTGGTTCCGCGATTACGTCTATGTCCCTCTCGGCGGCAGCCGGGGAAGCCGTTGGCTCACTGCCCGGAACGTAGTTGCCACCATGCTGCTGGCCGGACTTTGGCACGGAGCCGCCTGGCACTTCATCGTCTGGGGCCTCTACTGGGCTGTCCTTCTGTTTGCTTACCGGATGTGGCCCGGCCGCCCGGACTCCCGGGGCGGCCTTTTGTCTGTGGCGCTGATGTTCCATTGGACCTGCCTCGGATGGCTCATCTTCCGGGCGTCCGACATGGCACAAGCCGGGGAATTTCTCGGGAACATCCTGTTTCATTTCTCTTGGAGCTCGGACGCGTCCTATTATTTCGCGAAAACACTTTTTATTACGGCGCCCTTGGCCGGATTGATGCTAGCCAAGAAAACCAAAGACGATGCCTGGCTCGTTTTCAGATGGCCGGCGGCGCCGCGGTGGGCACTTTTTCTCGTGCTGTTTTATTTGATCGCCATGCTGGGAGAATTCGGTGGGAAAGAATTTATTTATTTTCAGTTTTGACCGGGCGCTGTCCTGGGCTTATCGCGGGGCTGAATCGCTGGGGATCGGATCGTTTTATTTCTGGCGCTATGTTCTATGGGCGTCGATTTTCCTCTTGTCAGTCTTGGTCCTCCTCAGGCTGCGGGGCCTGCTCTCCGGGCGCGCGAAAGGCCTGCTGTGGGCCGTGCTGACCGTGCTTGTCCTGCGAACCATTCTCTTCGACACCCCTTTGACTTGGAGGTTGTGCCTGGAGTATTTGCCCACGGATGCCCTCAGTTTTTTGAAGGCGAAAATCTACGTTTCCCTAATACGCGATCGTCAACTGATCCCCCGGAAGAGGCCCTGTCTGATCATCGGCTCCAGCGCGATGACGCATGCCTTTCGCGCATTTGAAAAGTCGAACCCGGAGATTCGATTCATTTACAGCTTTGGCATGAAAGCTGCGGAGGCCGCTTTCAGCGAACGGAGAGTAAAAGTGTTGAATCCATCCCTGGTCGTTGTCTATCTCACGGAGCGTGAGATGAGTTCGTTTCCTGCAGATGAAGAAAAATATCAATCGTTTTACGGGTTCGAAGATCTCCATTTCCCGCTGCTTTTCAAGCGGTATCGAGGGGAGGAGGAGACGCGGTGCCTGATCGGATATTTGTTGCGCAGTTTGGCGGGCTGGGTCTTTCCGGAATATCGTCACGCCTTTATTTTTCGCGGTATTTTCCACGCTTCGCTGGGCCGGCCGGTGTTGAAACGGTTCGCGGACCTGCCGCCGGATCAGGCACTGGAGGCCATCAAAATAGGCCAAGCGAACTATATGGTGCGCGAAATGCGTTCCCCGATTATCGAACGGAACATGGATATCAATCTCGAATTTCTTGAAGATTTTCTCCGGTTTTGTCGCCGGGAGGGCATCCGGGTGGTCTTGCTTCAAGGCCGGCTGAATCCGGTTCTGGACTCCAAAGCCATGAGGGCCGTGAGAAAGCGGATGGTGGGGCTTTTAGCGGGGTTGGCGGGAAAATACGACCATGTCAGGTTTGTTGGCGAAAAAGATTGGACCGCGTTCACCCGCGCCGACTTTAAGGACATGATCCACCTTCGCGAACAAGCGAGCCTGCGC
>JACQVP010000099.1 GCA_016209715.1 Candidatus Omnitrophota bacterium | reverse complement strand
CCGGCGGCCGAAGCGGTCCGACAGACTGCCCCAGATGGGCGAAAAAATGAGCTGGGCCAGGGAATAAACGCTGTACAGCATGCCGATCGTGACGGGCGAGGCTTGGAAATTTGCCGCGTAAAAAGGGATCAGCGGCAGAACGATGCCGAATCCCATGAGATCGATCAGAACCGCGACAAAAACCGTCCAGAGAGGACCCGTCTGAGTCAAGATTTTTGCCAAAGCCTCCCCAAGGTTTGACCGTGGACCCGAAGGGCCGCCAGCGACTCCCGCGGGCGACGCTCCGCGTCGGGACCGAGGATTTCCTCGACCGAAAAGACCGCGGCGAAGGCTTCCGTCCAGCGGGGATCGGCCTTGCGGCCCGTGACCAGGAACACTTTTTTTCCGGCTTCGAGTGCCAGGCGGGCGATATGACCGCTGATTTTACCGAAATAGGACTGCTCGTCAAAGCTTCCTTCGCCGGTGACGACCGCGTCGCAGGACGCGATGACCTCCTTCAGCCCGAGGCGCTCCGAGACGAAACGGGCGCCTTCGACCAGGCGGGCATTCAGGAAAATGTAAAGGCCGAGGCCCAGGCACCCGGCCGCGCCGCCCCCGGACAGAGCGGAAAGATCGTCCGCTTTCAAGGGGCGCGCGAGATTGAGCAAGTGCTGGACGCCGCGCTCCAGGAGCTCGACTTCTGCCCGGCTCGCCCCCTTTTGCGGTGCGTACATCTTCACGCCGCCGGTTTCCCCCACCGGAGGGTTCATCACGTCGGCCACGGCATACAGGACGGTGTCGGACGGAATCCGGGAGGAATCCGGCTTCTCCAGGCGCATGATTTTTTCCATTTCCGCCGGATGGCCGAGAATCTGAAATCCGTCGTGGGTCGAAAAGGTCCAGCCGAAGTGGCGGGCCACCGGGATGCCCGCGTCGCAGGTCGCGCTTCCGCCGAGGCCGATAAAGATTTCCGCGGGGCGGCAGGCGAGGGCGGCCTCCAACAGGACGGCCACGCCGATCGATGACGTTTTCATGGGGTTCCGCGCGCCCGGTTCGAGGAGAGAGAATCCGGTGGCCTGGCAGGACTCTACGTAAGCGCGCTTTCCGTCGCGGGAGAGGCCGATCCAGCCGGCATTGGTTTCCAGGTCCGGGCCGGGAACGGCAACGGGGACCCGCTCCAGGTCTTCCCACTGGGCCACGCATTCGAGAAAGCCCTCGCCTCCGTCGCTCAAGGAAAGAGGGCGGATTTCAGCTTCGGGAAATGTCTCGCGGAGGCCGGAGGCCAGGGATTCTGCGACCTGGGCGGAAGAGTGGGTGGTCTTGAATTTATCGGTTGCGAGCAGGATTTTTGGCACGCGATTCGGGGCGAACGTAATGCCGCTTCAAAACTTTCAGCATTTCGGAATGGATCCGGCCGTTGGAGGCAAGGGCCTCGGGCTCGTAGATAGAATAAGCGTGGCCGGTGAAATTCGAAAGCCGGCCGCCCGCTTCGGAGCAGATCAAGCTGGCCGCGGCGGTGTCCCAAGCGTTGAGCTTCAGTTCCCAGAAGCCGTCGAAGCGGCCGCAGGCCACGTAGCAAATGTCGATGGCGGCGCTGCCGGTCCGCCGGATGCCGTGGCACCCGGTCATGAAGGCGCCGAAGATGGCCAGGTAGGTGCTGGCGAAGATCTTCCGGTCATAAGGAAACCCGGTGCAAAGCAGAGATTCCCGGAGCGTGTCGGCTTTCGAGACGGAGATCTTTTTGCCGTTCAGGGTCGCTCCGCGTCCCCTTTCCCCGAAAAAAAGCTCGTTCCGGAAAGGATCGAATACCCCGCCCAGGATGACCTCGCCGTCCTCTTCCACGGCGATGGACACGCAGGCCACCGGGAAGGTGTGCGCGAAATTCGTGGTCCCGTCCAGAGGATCGATGATCCATTTGTACCGGGAACCCGCCTTGGGGCTCGATTCCTCGGCCAGAATGGCGTGGCCGGGAAAGTGCCGGTTGATGCGCCGCAGGATGCGCCGTTCCGCCTCCTGGTCGATATTGGTGACGAGGTTGGCTTCGGACTTGTAGTCGATCCGCTTCAACCGGTGGAGGGACGAGGCCAGCAGGCTTCCGGCATCGGCCAGGCAACTTTTGAGAACGCCCGTCAACTGGGCCCGGGTCGGAGATTTTACGCGGCGGGTCATCGGGGTTTCCCCCGGTATAAAGAGATTGAAATCAATAAGGGCATTTGATATTATGAAAACTCTCTTGTCAGGAAATTTAACTTCTGAAAGCGCATATAATTGCATAAATAGATCCAACATTCAAGATTTCTCAGAGACCCATGACTCATACCGTAACCCTCATCCCCGGAGACGGGATCGGCCCCGAAATCGCCGAGGTGGCCAAATCCTGCATTGAGGCGACGGGAGTTCAAATCCGCTGGGAAGTCCACGAGGCCGGCGAAGAAGCCGTTAAGAAATTCGGCACTCCTCTCCCCGAGTCTCTGCTCGAATCCATCCGTCAGAACAAGATCGCGCTCAAAGGCCCGGTGACGACGCCGGTCGGCACCGGTTTCCGCTCCGTCAACGTCGCTCTGCGCAAGACCTTGGATCTATACGCCTGCCTTCGCCCCTGTAAATCCTATCCCGGAGTACCCTCCCGGTTCAGCGACATCGATCTGGTGGTGGTCCGCGAAAACACCGAGGACCTCTACGCCGGCATCGAATTCAAGCAGGGAGAGCCGGACACCGACCAGCTCATAAAATTCGTGGAAGAAAAACTCCATCAAAAGATCCGCCCGGATTCCGGCATCAGCATCAAGCCCATCTCCATCGCCGGAACCAAGCGCATCGTGCAATTCGCCTTCGATTACGCCCGCGAAAACCATCGGAAAAAGGTCACCGCAGTCCACAAGGCCAACATCATGAAATTTTCGGACGGCCTTTACCTCGAGGTCGCGCGCGCCGTGGCCAAGGAAAACCCGGACATCCAGTTCGAAGACCGCATCGTGGATAACATGTGCATGCAACTGGTGACGCGCCCGCACGAATATGACGTGCTGGTGCTGCCCAATCTCTACGGGGACATCCTGTCCGACCTTTGCGCGGGGTTGGTTGGAGGGTTAGGGGTGGCGCCCGGAGCCAACATCGGCATGAACGGGGCCCTGTTTGAGCCCACCCACGGTTCGGCCCCGAAATACAAAGGGATGAATAAGGTAAACCCGACCGCGCTGATCCTTTCCGGGGTGCTCATGCTCCGGCACCTCAAAGAGCATGACGCCGCGAATTGCCTGGAACGGGCCATTGCGGAGGTGATCCGGGAGGGCCGCCAGGTCACTTACGACCTCAAGAACCGTCGCGACGACGCGACCGCGGTCGGGACGCGCGAGATGGGCGAGGCCATCATCAAAAAAGTGAAGAGCAACCTATCCGGAGTGAAATCATGACACGGGCGAAAGTGACGGTGGTGGGGGCCGGTTTTGTCGGAGCGACGACGGCGCAAAGGATCGCAGAAAAAGAGCTGGCGGACGTGGTGCTCGTCGATGTCGTGGAAGGCCTCCCGCAGGGAAAGGGCCTCGACCTGGCGGAGTCCTCGTCCTTGGAGCAATTTGATGTCTCCGTGCTCGGGACCAACAGTTACACTGATGCCGAAGATTCGGATGTGGTCGTCGTCACCGCCGGTCTCGCCCGCAAGCCCGGCATGAGCCGCGATGATCTTCTTTTCAAGAACGCCGAAATCGTGTCCGGCATCGTCGGCGAGATCACTCGCCACGCCCCTCGCGCCATTCTCATCATGGTGACTAACCCGCTCGACGCGATGACCTATCTCGGCTGGAAAAAATCCGGTTTCCCCCCCGCGCAGGTGATCGGAATGGCCGGGGTGCTGGATTCGGCGCGGTACAGCTATTTCATCGCCCAGGAAATCGGCGTGTCTCCGAAGGACGTCCGTTCAATGGTCCTCGGCGGCCACGGCGATTCCATGGTTCCGGTCCCGCGTTATTCTACTGTGAACGGGATCCCGATCACTCAATTGATATCGCGCGAACGGATTGAGGCCATCAACGATCGCACCCGGAACGGCGGGGCGGAAATCGTCACCCTCCTCAAGACCGGAAGTGCTTTTTACGCCCCTTCCGCGGCCGTCGCGGCCATGGTGGAAGCGGTCCTTCTGGATACCGGCCGGGTGTTGCCTTGCTGCGCTTATCTCACCGGCCAATACGGCCTGCAGGATATCTATTGCGGCGTCCCGGTCAAATTGGGGCGCGACGGAGTGCAGAAAGTCGTGGAGCTCGAATTGACTCCGGAGGAATCGGCCAGTTTGCGCAAGTCGGCCCAGGATGTGAGAGAAAACGTCTCGAAGCTGGCCGGCAAAGGACTGGTCTAGGGGCTCCTTTCGAAAGCATGGCTGGAGCCAGGAAGACCCCGGAACCTCGGTTCGGCGAAGACGTCTTCATCGATGTCAGCGCCATCGTGATCGGGCAGGTCGAAATCGGCGACCATTCCAGCATCTGGCCCCATGCGGTTTTGCGGGCCGACATTGAAAAGATCATCCTGGGCAAGTACACCAACATCCAAGACCTGTCCGTGCTGCACGTCGACCGGGACCAGCCGTGCCGGATCGGCGATTACGTGACGGCCGGCCACCGGGTGATTTTACACGGCTGCGAGATCGGCGACGAGGTGGTCGTCGGAATGGGATCCATCGTTCTGTCCGGCGCGCGCATCGAAGGGCGTGTGATTTTGGGCGCCGGCAGTCTCGTGCCGGAGAACCGCGTTCTGGAGTCGGGATTCCTCTATTACGGCTCGCCCGTGAAAAAGATCCGGGAACTCACCGCGGCAGAGATTGAAAACAACCTTTTTTGGGCAAAGAGATACGCCGAGCTCGCCCGCGACCACCGGGCGGGTGTTTTTGGTAGAATCGGTTTAGTCACCTAGAGAGAGAACGCCATGCAGAAAGAAGAGACTTCGTTTTCGAAAGGTTTGGAAGGCGTTGTAGCGGCGCAAACGTTTTTGAGCCATGTCGCGGGGCAGGAAGGAAGGCTGTTTTACCGCGGCCTCGAGATCTATGATCTGGCCAAATATTCGGCTTTCCCGGAAACCTGCTACTTGCTCCTTTACGGGAACCTCGCGACCAAGCCCGAGCTGGACCGCTTCACACAGGAAATGACCCGCGCGCGCGCTTTGCCGGAGGGATTTTTGGGGTTGCTCAAGACTTTGCCCAAGAACCTGCATCCCATGGCGATGCTCCGGACGGCGGTTTCGTTGCTGGCTTCGTTTGACCCGGACGCCGACAATCTCTCCCGCGAGGCCCTGCTGGCGAAGGGGATCCGTTTGACGTCGCAGATGCCCACTTTGATCGCGGCCTTCGAGCGCCTCCGCCGGGGAAAAGAACCGGTCGCTCCGGACGCTTCTCTCGATCACGCGGCCAATTTCCTTTACATGCTGAGCGGCAACCGCCCCTCGCCCGCCCACGCCAAGGCGCTGGATGCTTATCTGATCCTTTTGGCGGACCACGGGCTGAACGCCTCCACCTTTTCGGCGCGCGTCACCGTGGCCACGCTTTCGGATTATTATTCCGGCATCACGTCCGCCATCGGCACTTTGAAAGGCGACCTGCACGGTTCGGCCAATCAGCGCGCCATGGAGATGTTTCTCGAGATCGGGGAGATCGGCAAAGTCGAGGCCTACGTCCAGGGACTGCTCGCGAACCATAAGAAGGTGATGGGCTTCGGCCACCGGATTTACAAGACCGAGGACCCCCGCGCCACCGTCTTCCGCCAGATCGCCAAGGACCTATGCACCGGCCCGGCGGAGAAGTGGTATCAAATTTCTGAAAAAATCGCCGAGATCGTGCAGCGGGAAAAAAAGATCTACTGCAACGTCGATTTTTACTCCGCGTCGGTTCTTTACACGATCGGGATCCCCGTGGACCTGTTCACGACCGTGTTCGCGATGAGCCGGGTGATCGGCTGGTCGGCCCACATCATCGAACAGTTGGCCGACAACCGTCTCATCCGCCCGCAGGCGGAATACGTGGGCCCCGTCAACCAGAGTTACGTGCCTCTCGAAAGGCGATAGCCTCCCGCTTCCATGAAAATCCACGAGTATCAGGCGAAAGAAATTTTCACCCGGTACGGCATCCCCGTTCCCAAAAACAAAATGGTCGAATCGGCCGAGGCCATTGATGGCGCGCTCCGGGAGATCGGCGGGGACACTTTCGTGGTCAAGGCGCAGATCCACGCCGGGGGGCGCGGCAAGGCCGGCGGTGTCCGTGTGGCCCAGGGCGCTTCCGAAGCCGCCCGGATCGCCCGCGAAATGCTGGGCGCCAAACTCGTGACGCGTCAGAGCGGCCCGCAGGGGCGCGTGGTGCGCAAGATTTCCCTCGATGCCGCGGTGGCGATCGACCGGGAATATTACCTCGCCGTGACGCTGGACCGCGCCAAAGCGCGCGGGGTGATTCTGTCCTCGCAAGCGGGGGGCATGGACATCGAAGAGGTCGCGCACACGCAACCGGAGAAAATCAACAAAACCTATTTCGATCTCGTGTTCGGCCTGGCGTCCTATCAGGCGCGGGAAGTCGCCCTCGGACTGGGGAAGGACCCCGCGTTCGTGAAGGCGGTGACCCAGATCGTCCAGAAGCTGACCGAAATCTTCGTGCGGCTGGACGCGTCTCTGGTGGAAATCAATCCCCTCGTTCTGACCCGCGACGGCGCCGTGACGGCCATTGACGCCAAGATCGACTTCGAGGACAACGGCCTTTACCGCCATCCGGAAGTCGGGGCCTTGCGCGACCCCCTGGAAGAAGACCCCCGGGAGGTCGAAGCCAAGAAATACAATTTGAACTACGTGGGGCTCGACGGAAGCGTCGGCTGCATGGTGAACGGGGCCGGCCTGGCCATGGCCACCATGGACGTCATCATGCTGGCGGGCGGGATGCCGGCCAATTTCCTGGACGTCGGAGGCGGGGCCAAGGTGGACCAGGTCAAGGCGGCGTTCAAGATCATCCTTTCGGATGAACGGGTCAAATCGATCCTGGTCAATATTTTTGGCGGCATCATGAAATGCGACGTCGTGGCGGACGGAATCATCCAGGCGGCGCGCGATGTCCAACTCCGCGTGCCTCTCGTCGTCCGCCTGGAAGGGACGAACGTGGAAAAGGGCAAGGAGCTTTTGCGGCAGTCGGGCATCCGAATCACGCCGGCGGAGGGGCTGAGCCAGGCTGCTTCTCTGGCCGTGCAACTGGCGGGAAAATCATGAGCATACTCATCCATTCCGGAACCAAAGTCCTGTGCCAGGGCATCACCGGCGACGCCGGTTCCTTCCACGCGCGGCAGATGCTGGAATACGGCACGCGCCTCGTGGCGGGCGTGACTCCGGGCAAGGGCGGGACCCGCTTCGAAGACAAAGTTCCGGTGTTCGATTCGGTGAAGGAGGCCGTGCGCGAGACCGGCGCCAACGCCTCGGTGATTTTCGTTCCGGCCCCGTTTGCGGCGGACGCTATCCGGGAAGGCGCGGACGCCGGATTGGAGCTGGTGATCTGCATCACGGAGGGCATTCCCGTCTCCGACATGATCAAAGTGAAAAGGTTCCTGGAAGGTTATCCGGTCCGTCTGATCGGGCCCAATTGCCCCGGGCTCATCACGCCCGGGGAATGCAAGATCGGCATCATGCCGGGCTATATTCATAAAGCCGGAAAAGTGGGCGTGGTTTCGAGGAGCGGGACGTTGACCTACGAGGCCGTCTGGCAGCTGACGAGCCGGGGCATCGGGCAGTCGACCTGCGTCGGGATCGGCGGGGATCCGGTGCCAGGCAGCGGTTTTACGGACATCTTGGATCTTTTTAACCGGGACCCGCGGACCGAGACGGTCGTTTTGATCGGAGAGATCGGCGGGGAGGAAGAGGAGCGGGCGGCGGACTACATCCAAAGAGAGATGATCAAACCGGTGGTGGCATTCGTCGCCGGCCTCACGGCGCCGGAAGGGCGCCGTATGGGGCATGCCGGGGCGATCATTTCGGCGGGGAGCGGAAAAGCCGAAGACAAAATCAAAAAGCTGGAAGCCGCGGGGGTCACGGTCTCGCGCAGTCCGGCAGACATCGGAGAGACAGTGAGCGACGTGCTCAAGAAAGTGAGAGTGCCATGAAAACGTTACTATTCGTTCTGTGCTGGTTGATCGCCGCACCCGCGGCCTGGGCTGCCAATGAGCTCTTGGTCGGGGATTTCAACGCCGGGGAGCCCCCCAACAACGTGGGCGGCGCTTACGGCACCTGGAATCACGACCCCAACGACGACACCCAGGGATGCTTTTATTTCCACGAGCCGGAAGATTCTCAGCAGAACCCCGACGGGTTCGCCATCCGTCTCGATTACGACGTCCAGTCCAAGAACCCGGCCTTCAACGGCTTCTGGATCAAGCTGGCGGGGATCGACACGAGCGAGTTCAACGTCCTCAGTTTTTGGGTCCGCGGAGGCGCCGACGGGAAATTTACGACACGCTTCAAGGTCGAGGTCAAGGACGACCAGGGCCACCGCGCCATTTACCCGGTCCAGGGCATCACCGCCGAATGGCAGGAGATCCGCATCGAAATCAAAAAGACCAAGTCCGAATTGAATTGGAAAAAGATGACGGAAATGGTCGTCGTCTTCGACGACATCGTCGCGACGTATAAAGAAGGAACGATTTACATCGACCAGATCTCTTTCAAAAAATGAAAGGTGACAAGCCCATGAATGTGTGGAAGAAGCGCGGGGCCGCGGTGATCGCCGGGGTGATGCTGTTTTCCGGCGTCCCGGCCCAGGCCGCCGTCAACGAAATCATGATCGTGGACCATTACGAGACCGGCACCGACCGTAACGTGGCGGGCGGGACCACGCAGGGGGATGAGGAGTACCCCGGCGGATGCATTCCCGAGATCGTGGCCGATCCGGCCTTGACCTTCGGCGCGCGCGGGAAATCGCTCAAGCTGGATTACGACGTCGAGGAACCGAATTCGTTTTCCTATTATTGGACCAAGGTCGGACCGCCGGACATCGAGCCCGGGAGTTCGACCCCGGCCGACTTGACCCCGTACAAATACCTGTCCTTCTGGATCAAGTCCGGCGAGGCCGTTCCCCGTTTTGGGATCGAGCTCCACCAGGACGCCGACGGAGACAAGTTTTTTGTGCTGGGAAAAGACCTGGTGGCGAAGATTCCCGTCAACCGCTTCATCCTCGGGGAAGACACGAAATCATGGCGGAAGGTAGTCCTGCCTTTGACCTCGTTCCGGCAAATCCAGGAT
>JACQVP010000098.1 GCA_016209715.1 Candidatus Omnitrophota bacterium | reverse complement strand
TATCCGAATTAGGATTTCGTCTTAATTAGATTATGTCCGAAGAGGGAGCGGGAAGCCGGTGCGAAGGGAAGGGACTTGCGCCATTTGTCTGGCGTTGCTTTTGTCGGGCACGCCGGCTTGGGCCCTGGAAGGGACGGATGTTTTTGGGAAAGACCCCTGGGAGAAATTGGCCCGCCGCGGCGTGACGCTGGAATCCGCCTATGTCGGAGATTTTTTGGGAAACGTACACGGCGGATTGCGTCACCAAGGAACGTATCTGGGAAAACTGACGGCCTCGCTGACCTTCGATCTGGAGCGCGCGGGCCTGGTGCCGGGCGGCAAGGTTTTTGTTTCGGCCCTCCACACCCACGGCGGCGAAAATCCCTCGCAGCAATACATCGGGGATTTGCAGGTGGCCGACAATATTGAGGCCCCCGATGCCATGCGGCTGTATGAACATTGGTATGAGCAAAATCTGTTCGGAGAGAAGTTGTCTTTGCTCGCCGGTGTCCCTGGCATGGACCGGGAATTCGCGGTGAGCGAAACGAGTTCGCTCTTTATCAACAGCTCTTTCGGAGTGCCGCCGGACATTTCGGCCAACACCTCGGTCTCCATTTTTCCGGCGGTGGGGCCGGGGGCGCGCCTGAAACTCAAACCCGCGGAATCGCTGGAGTTCATGACGGGGCTCTATGACGGCGATCCGACGGACGGCGGAAAAAACCGGCACGGAGTCCGTTACCGGTTGTGCGGTCACCAGGGTTTTTTCTCGATTTCGGAAGCGGCGTATCGTCATTCACAGCCCTGGGCGGGGAGCCTCAAATTCGGCGGCTGGGTGCACACGCGGGACGTCGATGACGTCGCCGCGACGGACGAAAACGGCAATCTTCACCGGCACCAGAAGAATTTCGGCTTTTATACGGTCCTGGACCAAAAAGTTTTCCGAGAAAAGGATGCGGAACAAGGAGCGGCGGTTTTCACGCAGTTCGGCTGGGCGCCGGACAACCGGAACACGGTGGATTATTATCTCGGCGCGGGAGTCTCTTACACGGGATTACTGCCCGGGCGGGAAGAGGATGTGCTGGGGGTGGCCGCGGCCAACGCTTTCTTGAGCGGAAATTTGCGCCGGGCCCGGGACCTCGAAATCGCCGCTTATGATGCCGGGGGGGCCGACGGAAATCCGCCCGGCAGTGCTCTCACCGCCAATGAAAGCGCCCTGGAAGTCACCTATCGGGTCCGGGCGCATGATCGCATCGCCGTCCAGCCCGATTATCAGATCATTTTTAATCCCAGCGGGGAATCCGGTTCCGAAACCGCTCATGTCCTGGCGCTGCGTTTTGAAATCACTTATTGAGGAGAGAACATGCCGTCCGTGTCTGTGGAAGTAAAAAAAATTGCGGTCATAGGCCACCCGAACGTCGGCAAAAGCGTGCTATTCAACGATTTGACCGGCCGCTACGCCACCGTTTCCAATTATCCCGGGACCACCGTGGAAGTGACCCGGGGAGAGACGGTGATCGGCGGGTTTCCCTGTGAGATCATCGACACGCCGGGCCTGTATTCTTTTTCGCCGTTGACCGAAGAGGAGGCCGTGGCTCGCAGGATCATTCTCGGCGAGTCTCCGTCGCTCGTCGTTCACGTCGTCGACGCCAAGGGCCTCGAGCGGATGCTGCCCTTGACCCTGGCACTTCTCGAGGCGGGCCTGGCCGTGGTGCTGGTGTTGAACATGATGGATGAGGCGCGCGCGGCCGGCATCGAAATCGACCGTGCGGCGCTCGAAGAAGAACTCGGCGTCCCGGTGGTAGAAACCGTTTCGACCACCGGAGAAGGCGTGGAGGATCTGCGTCAAATCCTGGCCCGCGAGACACAACCGGGCGGGCAGAGACGCGGGTCTTGGACGGAACATCATCCCGAGATCGAATCGTTTGTTCGCGAGGCCGAAGCTCAATTGGACCCAGACTACGGCCTGACGGCGCGCGCCGCGGCGCTTCTCGTGGCCGGAGGCGATGTGGAAATCGGGAAGGCCTTGGAAGAACGGCAACCCGCGACGGCGGCCTTCCTGGCCGGCCGGATGGAGGCGTTGCAGCAAAGGATCGGCGCCCCGGAAATCGAAATCGCGGTCGCCTACCGGGACCGTGCCGCGGCCCTCGCGCGGCGGGCGCTTCGGGAAAGACCCGCCGCCGACAAAAAGACATGGGGAGAGAAGTTCCGCGAGGGCCTGAGCGAATGGACCACCCACCCGCTCACCGGTTTTCCGATTCTTTGCCTGATCCTTTATTGGGGGTTTTACCAATTTGTGGGCGTCTTCGGGGCCGGCACCGTCGTCGATGTCCTGGAAACGCACCTGTTCGAAGAGCGCCTGAATCCCCTCTTTCAGCGGTCGTTCGAATTTCTGATCCCTTCGGAACTCTGGCGGGGGCTCTTTGTCGGCGAGTACGGTGTTCTGACGCTGGGGCTTCGCTATGCGGTGGCCATCATCATGCCCATCGTGTCGTTCTTTTTTCTCATCTTTGCCGTCATCGAGGACAGCGGGTATCTTCCCCGGCTGGCCCTGTTGATCGACCGCCTATTCAAAGGAATCGGATTGAGCGGGCGGGCCGTGATCCCGATGGTCCTGGGGTTCGGCTGTGACACCATGGCCACGATGGTCACCCGCACCCTGCCGACGGTACGGGAGCGGGTGATTTCCACCATTCTTCTGGCCCTCGCCATTCCTTGCTCCGCGCAATTGGGCGTCATTCTCGCTCTCCTGTCCGGGCATCCCAAGGCCCTGGCCGTCTGGGCCGGGACGGTCGCGGGCGTATTTCTCCTGATCGGATTCCTTTCCGCGCAATTGATTCCCGGCGAGAAGCCCGTTTTTTACATGGAACTTCCCCCGCTCAGACTGCCGAAGGCCTCCAATGTCCTTCTCAAAACGTGGGTCCGCTTGAAATGGTATTTTCACGAAATATTGCCGTTGTTCATCGCCGCGAGCGCGCTGATCTGGCTGGGAGAAGTGACCGGGGTTTTTTCCGTGCTGATCCGCCTGCTCGCCGGCCCGGTTCAGTGGATCGGGCTCCCCCCCGAGACCGCGCCCGTGGTGCTCCTGGGTTTCTTCAGGCGGGATTACGGCGCCGCCGGGCTCTATGATTTGGCGAAGCAGAATCTCCTCACGCCGGCGCAATTGGTCGTGGCCTGCGTGGCGCTGACGTTGTTCTTGCCATGCATCGCCCAATTTTTGATGAATGTGAAAGAACGCGGCTGGAGGGCCGGCCTGGGGATTTCGGCGCTCACTCTGGCGGTCTCCTTCGGGGTGGCCTACGCCCTCAACCAGCTCCTGAACCGGACGGGGTTATTCTCATGACCTGCGATCTCTGCGGCTTCGACTTTGACGAATCGAAATGCGGCACCGCTTGCGGCGGCTGCCGGTCCAGCTGCCAGGGGGCCCGCTGTCCCCGGTGTTTTTATGAAGCGCTGCCCGGCGCCGGAGCGTCCGGAACTTTGGACCGTCTTGAGAAGCGGCGGAAGGCCAAAGTCGTGAAGCTCGAGACGCCGGACCGGCTCCGGCTAAAAAAGATCCTGGCCCTGGGGGTCTTGCCCGGAACCGAGCTGACCGTCCTCCAGAGATTTCCTTCGATCGTCTTCGAGATCGGTCGCAGCCGTTTTTCCATCGACCGCGAGCTGGCGCGGGCCATCCGGGTGGAGCCGGCCGGCTGAGATGCCGGCTTGATCCGACGGCGGCGGGTGGGTATAATGCCGCCATGGTTCCCAAAAAGTCCCCGTTATGGATGGCCCTCGCGGCGCTTTTGATCTTGGCCGCGTTGTTTGCGGCTTTGTTCCACCATCACGAGGACGGCCAAGACCACCCCGATTGCTTCTTCTGCCGTTTTGCCCAGCAATTCATCTGCGGTTTCGCGCTCTTGCTGGCCCTGTTTGCCCCGGCGCTTAGCGAGCAACCCTCGTCCGGCTCCGTTTACCGCCAGGATTTCATCTCTCTCCTTTTAGCGGCCAAGATCCGCGACCGCGCACCGCCCTTCCGTTCCTGAAGTTTCGCGTTTTCTTTTAGAAACCTTCTTAGGAAAGGAGTCTCTCTATGCGTTTTCGAATGGTGTTTACGGCTATCTTCTTATTGACGGCAGGGGCGGGCGGCGCCCAGGCCGAACCGCTGATGCTCGACGAAATGCGGCAGGATTTGACCGAGCTGCAAAGGACGGTGAAGATGCTTCAATCCGCGATGGACGCGCAAAGTCAGGTGATCCGGGAACAGGCGCAAAAGATCCAGGCGCTGGAAAGCCGGGAAATCCGCCTGCCCGGCGCCCTCGGGACGGCGCCTGCCTCCGCGGAAGCGCAGACCGCCGGATTGTCGCAGGGGATCAACCCGGACATCGGCGTGGTGGGCACTGTCATGGCCCATTTGACCGAAGACGGAAGCGACGGGGAGGGCCGCGACACCATCGCCCTCAAAGAAATGGAACTGAACTTCTCGCAGTATGTGGACCCTTACTCGCGGCTGGACGCGGTGATCAGCGTCAATGACGAAATCGAGGCCCAGAACCTCGAGATCGAAGAAGGGTATTACACGCATTGGGGGCTGCCGCTGGGATTCCGCGGGCAGATCGGCAAGTTCCGCTCCAAGATCGGGAAACAGAACTTGCTGCACTTGGACCAGCTCCCCACCTCCGATTATCCGCTGGTCGTCCGGGACTTCTTCGGGGAGGAAGGGCTCTCGTCATCCGGCGCGCGGCTTCAGAATTTCATCCCGAATCCCTGGGATTTCCCTCTGGAGTTGACCGGCGAGGTGCTGAGGGGAAACAATGGGGCCAGCTTTTCCGGGATTTCCCGGCGGCCGATCTTTAACACGCATCTGAAGACCTTCCATGAGTTTTCCAAGGAGTCCAATATGGAATTGGGCTGGACGACGCTTTTCGGCGATGACAATCCGCCGGTCCCCGATGTGGACGGCGACGGCGTAGAAATTTCCGCCACGCGGGCGGAAGGGCAGGACCGTTACCGGCCGAAAGTGTTCGGGGCCGACCTGACTTACAACCGGCTGCTGGCGGAAGGAAAAACATTCAAATGGCAGAATGAAGCGTATTTTCAAAATCGGGAGAGCGCCTCTCATGTGAATCAAAATCCGTGGGGATTTTACTCTCTCGTCGATTATCGCTTTTCGCGACGCTTCAGCGCCGGGATCCGTTTCGATTATCTGGAGCCGTTGGACGTTGTCGACCAGCACGGCCGCACGACGGCGATTTCGCCCTATTTCACGTTCTGGCAGAGCGAATTCGCCCATTTCCGGATCCAGTATTCGCACACGGATCCCGCGAGCGCGGAGGCCGAGGCCGACGACGCGATTTTCCTGCAGGCAAACATTTTGATCGGATCGCACAAGCATCCGGTCCAATAGTCCGAAACTTGTAGTTTCGGACTGATTATTGCACTCAGCCAAAGGGCTGAGTGCAGCGTGAAATTGGAGTCCTGAATGCCCGGCAAGATCACCGAAAGGACGAATATGAAATTTTCAAGATTTCTGGGTTTCTGGCTGTGGACAGCCGTTCTTTGGGGGACGGGCGCCGCGCCGGCGCAGGCGGCCGGCAAGCTCAAGATC
>JACQVP010000097.1 GCA_016209715.1 Candidatus Omnitrophota bacterium | reverse complement strand
CCACTATAGTCTATGCTATGTCTGACGGTGCAAATGATTAGATTTTGTTTTGTTTCTTTTTTTAAATACTCGTCGCAAACATTCCAAGGCTGCGTTTTGAGATGTATGTGTATCAGTGTGTTTTGTTTATTTTTTTTAAATTGTGCGGCACTGTCACCCACGAAAACGATCTTGTTGGCTGAGCAAGGGGATATGGAAGCTCAGTTTGAACTAGCTGTCATGTATGAAAATGGGCATGGGGTTAAGAAAAATATTAGCCAAGCGTTGGAATGGTATAAAAAAGCTGAAAACAATGGTCATGTGGGAGCGCTGGTTACGCTAGGGTGGTTTTATCAGAATGGACAATACGTTGAAAAGAATACCGCACATGCAATAACCCTTTACACAAGGGCTGCTAATCAAGGAGATCCTCAAGCTCAATTGAACCTGGGTGTTCTATATGATGAGGGCATCGACGTGGCGAAGGATAATGCGTCAGCCGTAAAATGGTATTCATTAGCAGCGGAGCATGGAAATGATATTGCTCGGTTGAACTTAGGCATTCATTATTGGCAAGGTGAGGGTGTGGAGCGGAATTATGAAAAAGCTTGGGAATTGCTTAATGGCGTGAGAATTAGTTCCTCCAATAGACGAGTAAAATGGAGAGCGAGAAGCGCTTTGGATAGTATTAAAGGAGAGTTAGGCGTTAGTGACCAAGCTGGTGAGTTTTCATATCCGGATTGGGATAAGTTGGGCATAGAAAAACTGGTTAGCTAACGATAACGGTCATTCGGGGCAATATCAATTTTTAGCCATTTTTACTTAATTTATGGTCCGTTTCTCATACTGGTAGTGCCGCTCATTGGTTTCCTTTGTGTATGTGTGTATGAGTCCCGGTTCTGGCGGGGACGGTTAGTGAGCGAAGCGAGTGACGCTGTCTGCAGGAGTGCAATGGAAGGACTACGACGTCACCGGCGGGACGAGCACCAAATACATCTTTCTGGGCGACCGCCGGCTGGCGACGAAGGGTTCGTCGGGCACCTTGCGTTTCACGCACGAAGACCATATCTCGTCCTCCAATGTCATCACTGATGCGGCCGGAAACCAAGCGGCCCTTCTCGAATACGATCCCTACGGCGCAACCGTCACCCATTCCGGCGAGGCCGATCCCAGGCACCAATTCACCGGACAGGAAAACGACGCCTCCGCCCGCCTCTATTACTACGGCGCCCGCTATTACGATCCGCAGCTAGGGAGGTTTATTACGGCGGATTGGTTTGTGGAAGATCCCGTAAACCCTCAAACGATGAATCGTTACTCTTATGTCAGAAATAATCCCATTAATTACACAGACCCTACCGGTAATTTTTCTTGGGTTGGGTTATTCAAAGCGATAGCTCAAATAGCGGCGGCGGTGGCAGCTACTGCTACTGCAGCTCAAGTAATTGCAGATGCCTCGGGTCATCCTAATGCGGCTAAGAATTTCGGAAAAATCGCCGGGATTGCAGGGATTGTCAATGTTTCAGCAAGCGGGACTAGTTCCCTGGCTCAGAGCATGTCGACACCGCAAATTTCACTAGAAATGGCTGCGGCTGCCGATCCCGAAATGCCTCAGACTAAACCATTACCGGGAAGCGGCGGAGCCAAAATTGACCTTGAGAAGATTGGTGAAGTCGCTGATAGAATTAAAAAACTTGCTGGCATAACGGCTGATGCTAGTCGGCTTATTAGCAAGATAATTGGAATATCAACTGCCTATGCGGGTGGCATTGACAATGCGTCGAGAGAATTAACGGATTATAGGTTTTCTATAAATGCGGTTAGAGCTGGTCGCGAATCATTGTCAGGTCATGTTTGGGTGACTCTAAGATCACCCTCAGGAGAAATGACAGAGCTAGGATTTTATCCATCAAATCAAATCAACAGATTCCGACATTATCAGGGACAAATAAGGCGGCAAGAATCTACCAGATACAAAAACTATGTTGACGCATCATGGGCTATATCAAGAATGCAGAATGATGCCGTTCTTGATTTAGCAAAGCAATATGAAAGCAAAACATATTGCGGGGCCAGTAGAAATTGTGCTGATTTTGCAATAGAAGCTGCTAAGATAGCAGGTATTAATGTTCCTCGTGTCGACTTGGGCGGAATAAATGTTCCTAATTTAATTGCAGATTGGCTTGAAAAAGTAAGAGAAGCGAGGAGAGATGCTGCGTAATTTTTTGAAATATGGTGGAATTTTTGTCATCGTCAGTTCTGTTTTATATTTATTGTTAGTTTTGATGCTTGGCAGTGCTATTTTTATTTCTGATGCTCAATCAAATAGTAAGTCTGAAAAAATTTTTGGCCAATTGTCATGGCATCTCGCTTATGAGGTTATCCCTGCGCCCGGACGTATTTCGAGACAAAAAGGATTGGTGCCAGCCAATAGTGACGACGCGGTAGTTTCAATTCTCATTTATGGGATATGTGCTCAAGCGGTTTATATCACGCTTGTACATTTTGGAAGGAAACGAGCTTGAAGCAGGCGTTTTTTCGGGTGGCAGCAACGCGCTGGACCAAGTGATCGAGACCTTGAAATAATGTCAAGATTCAGGCTCGCCACTCCCACCGCCTTCCTTCTTCTCCTCCTTTCCTTATTCGCTGCCTCTTGCGCGAGCACCGGCCCGAAAATTTCCAAGGCGGAAAAGAAGCGCATTGAGGCCGAGTTCAACGCGAAGTTCCTTGATGCCTCCGAAAACTGGGTGCCTCGAGTCTATCGGATCGGGTATGAACTCATCTCTCATCAGGTCCCGGGACACGGCGCCGGGGAGCCCAAGTTCGGGTTTGTTGGGATCGGCGTCGAGGAATTGAAAGATTACGCCCGCAAGCCTTACGGAATCGATGAGAAAGTGAAGGGGGTTTTGGTGCGCGGCCTTTATCCCGGCAGCAAGGCGGAAGGACTGGACATCGTCCCCGGCGACGTGATCGTAAAGCTCAACGGCAAGAAAACAAAAAATTTGGGGGCCTTTTTCAAGCGGGTACGGAAGGCGGAGGGAAACTCCGTGAAGGCGCTCGTCTGGAGGAAGGGAATCGAACGCGAAGTTGAAGTGCCGCTCGAGAAGGTCTATTACAACGCCCAGTTTTTCCTGTCGCCTACGCCCGACCTCGACGCCAATTCCGCTTTTTCCAAGATCAATGTGGGCATCGGCGCCATCCGCTATTGCCGGAACGACGATGAGCTGGCCACGATCATGGGGCATGAGCTGGCCCATACGACGCTCAAGCATTCGCTGAAAAAAATGGGGGTCGGCGTGGGGGCCACTCTCGCTTATGGCACCGCGGCGGCGATGATCGATGCGCTCACCTTCGGCGGCGTGGGCAATCTGGTGGTGAGCCCGATGCAGCAGGCCACCGAGGCGGCGGTGTCCCGCCGTTACGAGAGGGAGGCGGACTACTTCGGCCTTCGCCACGCCTTCCATTCCGGCTATGACGTCCAGAACGGCTCCAAGGTCTTCAGCCGCCTGGCGACGGACGCGCCCGGCTACAATCTCCTGGCCTACACCTTCGCAAGCCATCCCAAAACCTCGGAGCGATTTCTGCGCTTGGAGAAAATCGTGGAGGAATTGAAGCGGCAGTATCCGGACCAGGCGGCCAAAGAGAAGAGCCCCGAGTGGGAGATCGTGATCCCGGTTTCCGAAGGGGAGACGCTCTGGCAGGCGCTGGAGAAAATCAAGAACCAAAGTCCCGTGGCCTCCCAACCGGCCGCGCCCCAGGCCGCCGCGGCCTAAGACCAGTGGAAGAGGTAGGGCCAGCCCTGCCAATCCGGGTATAAATCCAGGACTTGCATGTCGGGCACCCAGAAAGTGGTGATGTCGACGATCCCCACGCCCACGCGGATCAAGGTATTCGCCGCGCCCATCGCCATCGACTCTCCCGCGCTCTCGGTTTTGCTTTCTCCGAACGGCCTCAAAAGGATTTCGGTCCACCCCAACCCGATGTTGGTCACGCCCCGAATGATCCGGTACGGCATGCGAGCGGCATAGGGCAGATCGGAATCGTCGGCGCAAAGCGCGGCCGGCTGTGACAGGGCAAGGCAGAGAAGGACCAAACAGGCTTTGAGGGATCTCATTTGATCAATTGACCGGCCTTTCGTGCCAGGGCGCGATAGATTTCCTCCTGGCCGCCGGAGAGCGAGGTCGACAGATCATGGAAGCGCACGCCGCGCGCGGCCAATTTTTTCCCGGACTGCGACAAAATGGGATACGCCATTTCGGCGCTTCGTTTATAGGGCCGGTCGGAATCGTAGGCGATTTTCTGGGCGGCCGTCAAGGCGATGCCCGCGGGCGGCAGGTAAGGGTTTGGCTCGAGGATGTGGACGTAGCGGATCCCGTTCAAGGTGCAAAGATTGGAAAGAAACCAGGAACTGCGCATCCAGGCCGAGGCCAGGTCTTCATACAGTTCATATTCGGTGGCGTAGGGCTTCAGGGAACCTTTGGAAACGAAATCCGGGTTTTCGGGGACATAGGCCAGAATGCTTTCATTGAGGTCGCTTGCGGCGTTTTTCAACCGGCGGTCAAAGCGCTCCCAAAGGAGGCGGCAGACGGGGCTGTACCGGAAAGGGACCCCGCCGAAAATGCGGGCCGCGGCCGCCCGGCATTGTTTGATCCGCACCAATTTGGCGGCGGAGAGGATGAGCTCGGGCGACGTCAGGATTTTCATTCGGGAATACCACCCGGCGGGAAACGCGGGATCGACGCCGAGGGGCAGGAGCTCGTCGGGGGCGAGGGTGACTTCGTTCAAGCCGTCAATGTTGACGAGGATGTCGAATTCGGCGCCGCTCATCAGAAGATAATTCGCGAGCAGGAGCTGTTGAGGTTGTTTGTAAAGCGGCGCGGCGAGCCGCACCGTGACGATCTTCTTTCCCGAGTAGAGCGGGTTCTTGCGCAATTCTTCGGTGAAGGCGTCGAGATCATGATCACACACGGCCGAGGCCGCAAATCCCCCGAGGATGCCGATAATGACTTTGCCGGGAGCGCGTTTGGGGAGCGGCGCGGCGGGCTCGAGGATGCTGCCGAGATAAGGGTGCAGGGCCGCTCCGGTTTCGACCGGCGAATAATCCGTGACGTCGCGTGAGGAGACGCCGGGGACCGGCGCGCGCCGCGCGTGGCAGGAAAAGACGAGCAACTCGGCCAGGAGCCAAAGAATCAGAAGAATGGCGGCCGGATAAAAAATATTTTTTCTCTGGAGTTCGGTCACGGGAGGTTTCCGGATTTTTCTCTTGTATCGTCTTCCGCGAATCGAACTTGAAAGATATAATCCACGGGAAGGAGACTGCCGGTGATTGTTTTTCACGCCATTTGGGACCCCGGGGCGTCGCGGTTGCGCCTTTGGGCGGAAAACCGGAAAGCCTATCGTGGGCCCCGCAAAAAAACTCCGGAGCATCCGTTTGCCCTCGGCCGCGCGACTTTGGCCGAATACGCCGAACGCTTTCTCGGGCGATTTCCATATCAATTCGGCGAAATGGCGCTTCGGCTGCCCTCCGGGCCCATGCCTTCGCCGTCCCCGGAGTTGGACCCCGCCGCGACGCCGGCCCGGCGTTTCGCCGTTTGGCGCGCGGTCTGCCTGGATTATGCCGTTTCGGATGCCGCCCGTCTGCTCACCGCCGCGGAGCCGGTTCCGGGCGAGTCGTCATGGGGAAGCTCCTTGGTTTTTTGGCGCGAAGCGGCGTTCCTGGCGCGGAGATTGGAGGAGACCGGGAGCGGGGGATCCGCCGCGGCCGGCGACGCGATAGGCGCTTTCGAACGCGCCCTGCCCGCGGCCGCGCACGCGATGGATTTGCCTCGCGGAGCCGTGCGTCTCCTGCCCGGGCAGGTCTTCCGGGATTTTATGAGCAAGCTCGCGGGCCTGCCGGAGGCGGAGCCGCCGCCCGCGGTTGGTTTTAGACTGGAACCGCCGGCCGGCCAGGCGCCGGGCGATTGGAAGCTGTTATTTTTCCAGCAAACTTCCGCGGATCGCAGCCTTTTTTTGCCCGCCTCCAAAGTATGGAAGTCCGGACTCGAGGAGCTCTTTCTCGCCGGTCTCGGCCGGGCCGCGCGGCTCTGGCCGCCTGTCGAAGCGGCTTTGTCTCAGGGGAGGCCCGAGTTTCTCAGGTGGTCACCGTCGGAGGCCTATGAATTTCTGCGGGAGGGCTCAGACCGGCTGCGCGAACACGGTTTTCTCACGGTTTTGCCTTCTTGGTGGAAGGACCCGGCCTCGCGCCTGTCGGTCCGTTTGGCGATGAAGATGCCCGGCGGCCCGTCAGCGCTGGGCCTGGAGGCGCTCGCGGAATTCGATTGGCAAATCGCGTTAGGGGACGAGACGCTGTCGCTCCAGGAATTTCGCGAGGCCGTGGAGTCCAAGCTTCCGCTGGTAAAAGTCCGCGGCCGGTGGATGGAATTGACCCCGGAGATGAGCGCCAAGGCGCTCTCCTTTTTTGCCGCCGGCGCCGGGCCGCTCCGGATGAAACTGGGTGAGGCGCTCCGGTGTTATCTGTCCGGCGAGCTTTCGGAAATCGGTCTTCCGGTAGCGGACCTGAGCGGCGCCGGAGAGTGGGTCCGGGCCGTGACTTCGGATGCCAAAATCCCGGAAACCTTTCGCGGCCAACTGCGCCCCTACCAGTTGAAAGGCGTTTCATGGCTCCGGTCTCTCCGCGCCTGCGGGTTGGGGGGCTGTTTGGCCGATGACATGGGGTTGGGCAAGACGGTGCAATTGCTGGCGCTCCTGGCCGGCGAAAGGGCCGAGCGAGCCTGCGGCCCGGCCCTGCTCGTGTGCCCGGCTTCGGTCGTGGGAAATTGGCAGAGGGAGATCGAGAGATTCACGCCGTCGCTCAGGGTGCTCGTTCATCACGGCGGCGAGCGGATGAAAGAAAGGGATCTCGACGCGGCGGCGAAATCGGCCGACGTGGTGCTCACGACTTATACGCTTGCCTGGAAGGATCAGGAACATCTGGCGCGCGTGGAATGGGAAGAAGTGGTTTTGGACGAGGCGCAAAACATCAAAAATCCCGACGCCTTCCAGACGCGCGCGGTGAAACGGTTCCGCGCCCGGCAGAAAATCGCGCTGACCGGCACGCCGGTCGAGAACAGCGTCACCGACCTTTGGTCTATCATGGATTTTGCCAATCCGGGATGGCTCGGAGGCCAGAGCGAGTTTGCCCGCCTCGCGCCGGAAACCCTTCGCCGCCTGATCCGGCCTTTCGTCCTCCGCCGCCTGAAAACCGATCCCGCCATCCTGCCCGATCTGCCCGAGAAAATGGAAATGAAAGTTTATTGCAATCTCACGCGCGAGCAGGCCTCGCTTTACGAGGCCGCGGTCGCGGAAACGATGGATCGCGCGGCTCAGGCCTCCGGCATCCAAAGGAAGGGAATCGTCCTTTCGGCGCTCACCCGGCTCAAACAGATCTGCAATCATCCGGCGCAGTTCCTGCGGGACGGAAGCGGGCTCGAGGACCGTTCGGGGAAATTGTCGCGCCTCGCCGAAATGCTCGAAGAGGCGGTGACCGAAGGGGACAGGAGCCTCGTGTTCACCCAATTCAAGGAAATGGGAGACTTGCTGCAAGAGTTTCTCTCGCCGCGATTTCCCCAGGGTGTTTTCTATCTGCATGGGGACACCCCCCTCAAGCGGCGCGGCGAAATGATTTTCCGGTTTCAGAACGAGGCGGACGCCCCGCCGGTTTTTATCCTTTCGCTCCGTGCCGGCGGGACCGGCCTCAATTTGACGTCCGCGAGCCGCGTGTTTCATTTCGACCGCTGGTGGAACCCCGCGGTGGAAACCCAGGCCTCCGACCGGGCCCATCGCCTGGGCCAGACGAAGAGAGTCCAGGTCCATAAACTGATCTCCGCGGGGACCGTGGAGGAAAAAATCGACCGGATGCTCGAAGAAAAAAGCGGGCTGGCGGGAATCGTTCCGGGGGGCGGCGAGGACTGGATCACGGAATTGCCCCCGGAGAGGCTGCGGGAATTTTTCGCCTTGCGGCGGGAAGAGGCGGAAGAGAGAGAGGGCGTGAGATGACCGGAGAGTCGAAATGGATGACCGGGATATTGTCGGATCCGGGAACGGCGGAGAAATTCCGGAAATTCCGCCCGTTCGCCGCGCAGGCGGCGGTGCGCGATTTTCAGATTTCCAAGGGAGTCATATCCGGCGTGGTGGAAGACCGTGAGAATAAATTTGGCGTGACCCTCCGGGTTTCGACCGTGCCGGAATCGGTCTGGGAGGACCTCACCCGGACGATGGCGGAAGAAGGGAGATTCAGCGCGGATCTTCTGAGCGGCCGGATGCCGGAAGGCATCGAGGACGTCTTCGGCCGGTTTCAGGTTTCACTCTATCCCCGCTCGCCGGCCGAAGTGTATGTTTCCTGCGAATGTTCGGAGGAACCGGTCTGGTGCCGCCACGGGGCGCGCCTTTATCTTTGCTCCGGCGAGGCGCTGGAAAAGGACCCGTTTCTGCTGTTTGCGGTGAAGGGAAAGGCGAGAGAAGCCCTTCTCACGGACTTGCGCGTAAAAAGACCGGCGGCCGCGCCGTCCGGGGAATGGAAAGGGGGCCGGCAAGAGAATCCGGAAGATTTCTGGGTCCTGCGCGTTCCGGCCGAGAAGTTACGGGAAATCGCTTCCGCGATCCCGCCTAGAAGAGATTCAGCTTGAGCTTGGCCGCGTCGGACATGCGGGTCTGGTCCCAGGGCGGCTCCCACACCAGCTCGACGTTGGCGTCCCGTACTCCGGGAACGGAAAGGATTTTAAGGGCAACGTCGGCTTTGATGGATTCGCCCATGCCGCAGCCCGGCGCGGTAAGCGTCATCTTGATGTCCACCTTGTAGCCTCCGTCGGGAAAGGGCGTGAAATTGCAGGCGTAGATCAATCCCAGGTCGACGATGTTCACCGGGATTTCGGGATCGTAACAGGTGCGCATTTGGTCCCAGACTCTTTTTTCCACTTCCTCGAAGGGAAGGTTCTCTCCCGCCGCCCGCTCTTCCTGTTTCACGGGCGCCTTGCCGAGTGCGTCCGCGTCCTTTTCGGAGATCCGGACCATGTACCCGTGGTCGGTGACCACGGTGTAGGACCCTCCCAGCGCCTGGGTGATCCGCACTTCCGTCCCTTCGGGGAGCGTCATTTTCTGCCCGAACGGAATCTGGACCGCCTCGCATTCCCGTTTCAAATTGATGACTTCATTCATGTTCATGAGCCATTTTCTCCTTCCGTCGTGACCGGATGGTCGGTTTTTTCCTCGAGCCCGGCGAGCAGGGTGTGCCAGGCCAGCGTCGCGCATTTTACCCGGGCCGGGAATTCCGAGACCCCGGCGAAAACCGCGAGCTTGCCGACTGCTTCGGGGGCCGCCTGCGCGCCGGAGGACACCATCCGCCGGAAGACGTCGGCCAGCGCTTCCGCTTCCGGTTTGGTTTTGCCTTTGATCACCGTGGTCATCATGGATGCGGAGGCCTTCGAGATGGCGCACCCCGATCCCTGAAAACTGATGTCCGCGACGCGGCCGTTTTCCATTTTGAGAAACAGCGTGATGCGGTCCCCGCAAAGCGGATTGTATCCCTCGGTCTTGCGGCTCGCGTCCGCGATGGCGCGGAAATTCCGCGGCTTGGTGTTGTGCTCGAGGATCATTTCCTGGTACAGCTCGTTCAGATCCGCCATGTCAGCGAAAGATCTCCCGGACCCGGCCGAGCGCGGCCACCAGCCGGTCCAATTCTTCTTGGGTGTTGTAAAACGCGAGCGACGCCCGCGCCGTGGCCGGGACGGCGAAGCGCTCCATGACCGGCATGGCGCAATGGTGTCCCGCGCGAATGGCGATCCCTTCCCGGTCGAGAATGGTGGCGATGTCATGCGGGTGCGCGTGTTCCATGGTGAATGATAGAATGCCGCCCTTCTGCCGTGCGGTGCCGATGATTTTCACCCCCGGCGCGGCAGAAAGAAGGCGGGTGCCATAAGCGAGAAGCTCGCCCTCGTAAGCCGCGATGCGGTTCATGCCGACGGCGGAAACATAATCCAGGGCCGCGCCCAGCCCGATCACGCCTTCGATGTGCGGCGTTCCGGCCTCGAATTTATAAGGGATGGTGTTGTAAAGGGTCTTTCCGAACGTCACCCAGCTGATCATGTCGCCGCCGCCCTGATAGGGGGGCATGGCCTCGAGCAGTTCCGCCTTGCCGTAGAGGACGCCGATGCCGGTGGGCCCGAAGACCTTGTGCCCGGAGAACACATAAAAATCACAGTCCAGGGCGCGCACGTCCACCGGCATGTGAGGGACCGCTTGCGCGCCGTCGACGAGGACCCGCGCGTTCCATTGATGGGCCATCTCGGCCATTTTTTTCACGGGATTGATCGTGCCGAGGGCGTTCGACATGTGTCCGACCGCGACGAGTTTGGTCCGCTTGCCGAGCATCTTTTCATATTCGTCCAGCAAGAGCTCTCCGTCGTCGTTGATCGGAATCACCTTCAGGACCGCGCCCGTCTGTTCGGCGAGCATTTGCCAAGGGACGATGTTGGAATGGTGCTCAATGGTCGAGATGATGATCTCGTCGCCCCTGCGGAGATTGGACCGCCCGAAACTTTGCGCCACCAGGTTGATTCCCTCCGTGGCCCCGCGCACGAAAATGATTTCGCGGAATTCGGCCGCGTTGATGAATTGCTGGGCCTTGACCCGGGCGTTCTCGTAGAAACAGGTCGCCTGCTCGCTGAGGTAGTGGACGCCGCGGTGAACGTTCGCGTTGATCCCGGTGTAGTAGTTGTGGATGGTGTCGATGACGGACTGGGGCTTCTGCGTGGTCGCGGCGTTGTCGAGATAGGCCAGCGGCTTGCCAAATACGGTGCTGGAAAGGATCGGGAAGTCCTTGCGGCATGCCTGCACGTCAAAGCCGGCAGAGCGCTCGCCGTTTAAAATTTGTTCCTTGCCCGGATTCATGACTGGCCCAGCCTTTTCATGAGTAGTCCTTCCAGATTTTCACGGAGGCTTTCCAACGGGACCGCGGAAATGATCTCGTTGGCGAATCCGTAAGTCAGGAGCCGTTTGGCGGACTGGTCCGAGAGGCCGCGGCTCCGCAAATAGAAAATTTCGTCCTCGTCCAATTGACCCACTGCCGCGCCGTGCGCGCATTTGACGTCATCGGCCGAGATCTCGAGCTGTGGCCGCGTGTCAACCTTGGCGCCTTCAGAGAGAAGAAGGCTTTTGTTTTTTTGCGCGGCGTCCGTTTTTTGGGCGTCCCGGCGAACGAAAATTTTCCCGTAGAAGACCGCCGAGGCCCGGTCGTCCAGGACGGCTTTGTAAACCTGGCGGCTGGTCCCGTGCGGGCGAAGATGGTCGATCACAGTGAAATTGTCCACGTGCTGGCTCCCGGCGACGAGAGAAAGGCCGTTCAACACGCAGGAGGCCTGTTCCCCTTCCAGGCGGACCTGGAGATTGTTCCGGACGAGGCTTCCGCCGGCATCGATCACGGTGGACGCGAACCGGGCCGAAGGGCCGAGCGCGGCCTGCGTCATGCCGACATGAAAGGCCTGGGGTCCTTCCTGCTGCAATTGGTAGTGATCGAGCGAGGCGTTCTCTTCCAGGGCGATTTCCAGGACTGTGTTCGTGAAATAAGGATCGGGGCTCAGGCTGAAATAATGTTCGATCACGGTGGCTTTTGAGCCGGCTTCGGCCACGATCAAGTTGCGCGGCTGGATCAGGGGATTTTCCTTTCCCGGCGCAGTGATAAAAATCAGGGAAAGCGGAGCGGCTAGAGCGGCGTCTTTCTCCAGATGGACGAGGGCGCCGTCGCAAAGGGCGGCCGTGTTCAGCGCGGTGAAAGTCTCGCGGTCGTGCGGGGCGTACTTGGCCAAGTGTTTTTCCAGCACCCCGGGCGCGGCCTTCCAGGCCTCTCTCAGGCCGAGTACCCGGACCCCGCCGGGCAAGTCGTGCAGCGTGGAAAGTTCGCGGGAAAGGAAGCCGTTCACGAACACCAGCCTGCCGGCTACCGGTCCATGGGCGAGCGCGGCGAGTTCGGTTTCCTTCGCCGGAGCGGAGGCGGGAACGCGCGCGAAATGATAGGGGGCGCGCAGGAGCGGCTCGACGCTGGTGTAGCGCCATTCTTCGGAAGCCTGGGTCGGGAAGTCCAAAGCCGCCAAGCGTCCGGCGGCCTGCTTGCGCAGACCCGCGATTCCCGCGGGCGCATCGGACTTCCAGCCGGCCTCCACGGCCTTCAGGAAGCCTTCCCTCTCCGATAACCGGGCCAAAGTTTCCGTCATGATTATTTCGCCGCCTTCTCTTTCACCCAATCGTAGCCCTGGGCCTCGAGCTGCAGCGCGAGTTCCTTCCCGCCGGATTTCACGATGCGGCCGCCGAGCAGGACGTGCACGAAATCGGGAGTGATGTAGTTCAGCAGTCTCTGATAATGCGTGACCAGGACCACGGCGCGGTCGGGACGTTTCAATTGATTCACCCCGTGGGCGACGATCCGCAAGGCGTCGATGTCGAGGCCGGAATCGGTCTCGTCCAGGATGGAAAGGGCCGGCTCGAGGACCGCCATTTGCAGGATTTCGTTCCTCTTTTTCTCGCCGCCCGAAAAACCCTCGTTTACCGGACGGTGGATCAGGCCCTCGTCCATCTCCACCACTTTGATTTTTTCCTTGAGCAGGCCGAGAAATTCCATGGCATCCATCTCTTCTTCGCCGCGGTGGGCCCGCACTTCGTTCAGGGCGGACTTGAGAAAATACGTGTTGCTCACGCCCGGGATTTCGATCGGATATTGGAAGGCGAGAAACACCCCTTCTCGGGCGCGGATCTCGGGGGCCATCTCCAGAAGATTTTTCCCCCGGTACAGGACTTCGCCCGAAGTGACCGTGTAAGAAGGGTGCCCCGCCAGCACGCGCGTGAGGGTGCTTTTGCCGGACCCGTTGGGTCCCATGATGGCATGGGTTTCCCCGGCGTTCACGCGGAGATTGATCCCCTTCAAAATTTCATTTCCGTCGACCGATACGTGTAAATCCCGAATTTCCAGCATGATTTCTCCCGCTTGACCCGAAACCTCAAGTTTCGGGCCGTTTTTAACCGACGCTTCCCTCGAGGCTCACGCCGAGGAGCTTCTGGGCCTCGACGGCGAATTCCATGGGAAGATTTTTGAAAACATCTTTGCAAAAACCGTGGATGATCATCGAAATGGCGTTCTCCGCGGAAATCCCCCGCTGCCTGCAGTAGAAGAGCTGGTCCTCGCTGATCTTTGACGTGGACGCCTCGTGTTCGGCGCGCGCGGAACGGTTCTCCACTTCGATATAAGGAAACGTGTTCGCCGAGCACTGGCTGCCGAGGAGCAGGGAATCGCATTGGGTATAATTGCGCGCCTTTTCCGCGCGGGGCATGATCTTCACCAGGCCGCGGTAGGTGTTGCTCCCCTGGCGCGCCGAGATGCCCTTGGAGATGATCGTGCTCCGCGTATTCTTCCCGAGGTGGATCATCTTCGTTCCCGTGTCCGCCTGCTGGCGGTTATTGGTGAGGGCCACGGAATAAAACTCGCCCACCGAGTTGTCCCCTTTGAGGATCACGCTCGGATATTTCCAGGTGATGGCCGAGCCGGTTTCGACCTGGGTCCACGAAATCTTCGAATTCTCGCCGTCGCACTTGCCGCGTTTGGTCACGAAGTTGTAGATGCCGCCCCTTCCTTCTTTGTCGCCCGCGTACCAGTTCTGGACCGTGGAATATTTGATGGTGGCGTTTTTGAACGCCACGAGTTCGACCACCGCCGCGTGGAGCTGGTTCTTGTCCCGGATGGGCGCGGTGCAGCCCTCGAGATAGCTCACGTAGCTGCCTTCTTCGGCCACGATCAGTGTGCGCTCGAACTGGCCCGTGTCCGCGGCGTTGATGCGGAAATAAGTCGAGAGCTCCATGGGGGAGCGGACGCCTTTGGGGATATAACAAAAGGAGCCGTCGCTGAAAACGGCCGAGTTGAGTGCCGCATAAAAATTATCCGCGTAGGGCACCACGGAACCTAAATACTTTTTCACGAGTTCCGTGTGATTTTGGACGGCCTCTGAGAATGAGCAAAAGATAACTCCCTTCTCCGCCAACTTCTCTTTAAAGGTAGTCGCCACAGAAACGCTGTCGAAAACGGCATCGACAGCTACGCCGGCCAGGCGTTTCTGTTCATCCAGCGGAATGCCGAGTTTTTCGTACGTTTCCAAAATTTCTTTGTCGATCTCATCCAAACTTCCAGGTCCGTCTTTTTTCTGCTTGGGCGCCGAGTAATAAAT
>JACQVP010000096.1 GCA_016209715.1 Candidatus Omnitrophota bacterium | reverse complement strand
CTCCCAGAATCTCGTCCAGCGCTTCCCGCCATTTGGGAAAATTGACGGTGAGCGAATAACGCTCCTCCACCGTCCGGCGCGCGGCCCGGCCCATCTCCCGCCTCAAATCGTCGTCATCCAGCAACCGGGCTAACTTGAGGCGCCAGGCTTCTTCGTCTGAGGCCAGAAAACCATTGCTTCCGTCCCGTATGATTTCGTTGTTCACTCCCACGGGCGAACAGACGGCCGGGATTCCGACCGACATATAAAGCAGGGCCTTGAGCCCGCATTTGGCCCGGGCCCATTCGTCGTCCAAAAGCGGCATGATTCCCACGTCCATCCTCCTCAGATTCTCCACTTCCCTCTCCGCCGACCAGGGCACGAACTCCAGGGGAATCCCCGCGAGCGCCTTCAGGTCGATGAAGTCCGGAGAATCGCTGACGATCAGCAGCTTGAAGGAATGCGTTTGCGACAATTTCCGGAGCGCCGGAATGACCCCGTTCAGATAAAAATTAGTGCTGTAACTGCCGGACCAGCCGATGGTCAGCGGGCGGCGCGGCGCGCACGGCTCCGGAAAATATTTTTCCGTGTCCAAGGCGGTGGGAATCACTGTCCAGCGTGGATTCAAGCTGCCGGCGAAGTCCGCCAAAACGCCGTTCCCGACCACGTTGCGGGCGGCCCCCCGGAGCAATTTCACGGTCTCGTCGTCATCCTGCATCCAGCGCAGCCACCGCGGCAGGCGGATGTGGTTGACCAGATACAACCCGTCGTCAATGTCCATAAAATAAGGCGTCCGCATCTTGAGGACCCTGTCCGCCAACCCCCTGCACCGCCAGGGGGTGAGCCCCTTTTGAATGATCACCAAGTCGTAGCGCTCGCATCTTCTCAACTGCCTCCACCGCGTCAGGGCCTGCAGGGCGAGCCCGATCGCCTGCCGGAATTTTCCGCCGCGTATCCGCGGCAGGGTGAATACATCGACCTCGGCGCCGCACTTCTCGATCCACGGGCGGTATTGCAGGACCCTGAACCGGGTGCTCGGCACGTCCGCATGACCGATGGTGAAAAACGCGATTCTCTTACCGGCACTCATTTTTTCAGACCGAACACGACGTATGGGATGGGCTTGAAATAATTCCACCAGTCCACCCAAGGCCGCTGCTTGGTGTATCCCGTTTTCGAGTTCGGATATGTCTTGGTGATGGGGACTTCGACCACCCGGTACCCCAGGCGGATCGCCTGCAGGAAGAGATAGGTTTCCAGGGGATAGCCCTCGAGCCAACTCTGCCACAAATTGATCCGGGGATCTTCAAAGAGCTTCGCCCGGATGGCGCGGAAACCGTTGGTCGCGTCCGTGATCTTCCGGCCGGTGAACAAGGAAAAGAGAAAAGTGAACACGGGCACGCCCCAGACGCGGTGCTTCGGCATATTGCTCCAGGCGCCGCCTTTCAGATACCGGGATCCCTGCACGAAGTCCGCGCTGCCGTTCTTGACCGGTTCCAAAAGCCGCTGGATCTCTTCCGGATTGTCCTTTCCGTTCGTGGCGAAGACGACAAAGACGTCGAATTTCTTTTTCAATCCGTATTCGATTCCCCGCCGGATCGCGGTGCCGGGCCCTGAACGCTTGTCCAGCGAGAGGACAGTCACGCCGGTCTCGGCGATGGTCCGGGCCGCGCCGTCCGTGGAGGCGTCGTCCACAATGACGATTTCCTCCACCACACCAGGCGGAAACCGTTTCACCACCCCGACGGCTCGCTCGCCCTCATTGAACATCGGCCCGATGGCAATGACTCTCATCGACCTTCATTCACCGCAGTTGAAATACTTGTCGTAGGCCGTCCCGGGAAGCAGGTGGAGCTTGCTCAAGATCAGAATGGGCCAGCGGGCCATCCGGATGAGGCCGTAATGCGTCGGGTAGTCGCGGAACGTCTTCGGCGGACGGGCGAGATATTCGTCGAGCTCGGCCCGGGTGATGCCGAGGCGTTTGATGCACAGATCGATGATCCGCGGGTCCTCAATGGAGTAAACTTCACCGAGGCGCGCCAGCGCGGTTTCGCGGGGCATCTGGCCGGACCGCACCAGGGCGGAATAATTGAATTTTCTCCGGTCGATTCCGAATTTCACCCGCAAGACATAGGTCATCAGGCTCTGATACAGATCGTCGAAATAATGGGCGCCCGTGTTCACCCAATCGTATTCTTTCTTGATGATTTCCTCCGCCTCCGGCCGCCGGTAGTCCATGAAATAGAGGAGGGGCACGGTCTTGATCCGCCTGATGATCGCGTAATAAAACATGTGCCAGAGATTCAGGTTGAAACCGGGATCGGTGGGCTTCCAGGGGCGGAGTTTCACGCTCCCGAACCGGCGCTGGACTGATTCCAGGTACTTGCCGTCGAGATAATTCCAGGAAAGCGGAGCGATGCCCTCCGTCCGGAAGGACTGGCCGATGAGGACATAGCGGACACCCTCTTTGGCCGCGACGCCGTACAGCGCCGTGGCGATCCCGATGTCCGTTCCCTCTTCCAGGTCCGGCGTGGACGCCTTCAAAAAAGAAATCTTCAAGTCTTTGGACTCGCGCCAGTCCGAGGTGATGGTCCGCAAATCGATCCCCAATTTCTTGGAGGCCTTGATCATGTTCTCGCCCGCGACCGGATTTCCGAAGCCGTCGTTGAAATGCACTGCCAGCGGCCTCAAACCGAAGACTTTCTTGGCGACATGCATGGTGTAGGTGCTGTCCCGCCCGCCGCTGACGCCGAGGACACAATCGTACTTGCGCCCTTTTCCCTCGGCCTTTATGCGGGAAACAATTTTTTCCAAACGGCGGCGGCCCGAAGAATTGAGCGGGAATTCGCGTTCCAGTTTTTTATGGAGGGCGCAGAAATTGCAGACGCCGGCCACGTCGAAGCGGATGCCCGGCACGGTATGGTCCATCACGCAGGCAGAACACACGGCAGTCTGGGATGGTTTCCGGGGCGGCGTGGAGGGACGGCGGACATCCTCTAACTGCATGACGCGAAATTGAACCCTTTCTGGGACAGCATCTCGCCGATTTCGGTGCCTTTCTGAGTCCGCTGCGGGATTTTGACGTCCGCGATCACCAATTCGCCGGCAAATTCATTGAACGGGCCCCGGGCGATGATTCCGCTTTTATCCACCGCGAGGGAACAGCCCACCATCTTCTTTCCTTCGTAAGGGCCCCCGACGATATAGCCCACGGAGGTGGTGCCTAAAATCGCCATGTCATAAAGACCAGCCAGTATCGAGTACGGGCGTATCCATTTGTCCTTGTACGGGTCGTCCTCTTCGGTGACTTTGTAATCAACGGTCCAGGAGGAGGGAGAAAGGATGATCTGCGCCCCCATACGGGCCAGCGCGTGCCCAATCGGCAGCCCATCCATGTAATTGTCCGCGCAAATGTTCACGCCGATCTTGCCGAATTCGGTATCGATCACGTTGAGCGTCTGTCCGATGGCGTAGAAAGGCTGCTCCACCGTCAGCTCGTTGATCTTGTGGTATTTCAGGACGATTTCGCCTTGGGAATCGATGAGCACGGCGGTGTTATGGATCCGGTCGCCCAATTTTTCCGTCAATCCGGCGCAAACGTAAATGCGATCCTTGCGGGCAGCGGCGCAAAGCCGGTGACTCGAGGGCCCCGGGATGGGCTGCGCCAGGGTGTACACGCTCGGGTGGGTCCAGCCCAAGTCGAACGTTTCCGGAAGGAGGACAATCTCGCAGCCTTTCTCGGCGCTCTCGCGGATCATCTTCTCCGCGCGGGCGAGATTACGCTCGGGCTCCCCGCCTTCGACGAGCAACTGACCCATTCCGATTTTTACCCGGTTTTTCATGAAGGAAGCATCCCTTTCAATTCAGGGGGCGTTCGGACAAAAAAAGAAAAAATAGACTGGATCCCAGCAAGGCCACACCGATCACTTTGTACATCGACAGCGATTCCCGCAGGAAGAAAAGGCCGAAAATCAAGACAAACACCAAATGGAATCCCACCAGCACCGGATAGCCGATGGACAGATCCATGCGGTTCAGTGCCAGGAACCATAAAACGGGAGCCGCGACGAAGGCGAGGGCCGCGGTCAAAAGCAGAGGCGACCGAATGAAATGGAACAAATAACTCGCGCATTGACTGAGCGAATTGTACGGCAGAGGCCCCAATTCATTAAATTTCGTCTTCACAATGAAGGCCGCGTAGGAATCAAACAGGGCCGAAAGAAAGATCAGCCCCCAACTGAGAAATGTGTCTTTGTCCATGTCAGGAATGATAGTTATATCACAAAATACAGCCCGGTGACG
>JACQVP010000094.1 GCA_016209715.1 Candidatus Omnitrophota bacterium | reverse complement strand
GGATACAGCACTGTCAAATTTGCCTAATCTGGCTCAAAACAAGCTCTAAGTTCTTTTTAATGCATAGGTTATTAAACTTTATCAAGTTTAATCCTATAAAAAAAAGGCTTAAGAAGTCTTAAGAGGGGCCGTTGATTCTTCAGGGAGGTTCTAAGAAATCGTGTACTTATTCGAACTGAGCCAGCTGGTGGTGATGGTCCTGATCCTCGTTGTCCTGAGCTACGTGGATTGAGCCCTTCCGCTCAAGGTTGGAGTAAAGAAACTTCGCGCAGGAAGTGAACGGTGGTGAGGTCTTTTTCCAGCCGGTAACGTATCCACCGGTGAACCAGGCGGTGGATATCCTCTTCCATTTCCCGGGACACTTTGAATTGCAGGCACTTGGCGAGGTCATTCTCCGCTAGAAACCCGATTGTTTTCACCAGGCCCCTGGAAACGGCCCCGTAATCCTCTCCCGGATTGCGGCACGCCTCGCACACCAATCCCCCTTCCCGGAGGCTCAGATAGCCCTCCGCCTCGCGACGGCCGCACCGGAGGCAGGATTCGAGCGACGGAAACAGGCCGGTGTCTGCCAGCAATTTGATCTCAAACGCTGGCACTAGGCGCGCGGGTTCGCACTCTTCCATTCTCTGCAAGGACTCGAGCAGGAGGCTGAATGGCAAAGAGTTTTTTTCCTGAATCGGCAGCACGGAATCCACCAGGTCCACGAGATAACTCGCCCAACTGATCTTCTCAAAATTCTGCCTGAGCTTCGTGAAGTACCGCACCAAATAGCATTCCGACAGGAAATGGATGTCCGATTTCGTCTTTTCGTAGAACGTGATCCGGACGTGGGAAAAGGGCTCGTATTGGGAAAGGGCGGTGCTGTTCTCCTTGCGGACCCCTTTCGAAATAGCTTTGATCTTGCCGAAGTCGGCGGTCAAGAAAGTGGTGATGAGAGAGGTCTCGCGAAATTTGAAAGCCCGGAGCACGAGGGCCTCGGTTTTCTGAATACTCATGCCGTCGGCCTCGTTTGGGGAACCCGGCGCGCGACGGCCCGCAAAATACGCGCCTCTTCCTTCCTCATTTTCGCGCGCGGCCCAGGCTTCAAATCGTCATGCCCGAGAAGGTGCAGAACGCCGTGCGCCATGTACAGAGCAAGCTCCCGTTCGAAGGAATGGCCGTATACCGGGGCCTGTCTCCGGGCCGCATCCACCGAGATCACGACGTCTCCGAGGAGCGGCGCCCCCACGGCAGGCATCGGCTTCCCTTCCCACTGGCTGAAGGCCAGGACGTCCGTCCGCGCGCGGCTTTTCATGAACCGGCGGTTGAGGGTTTTCATCCGGGCGTCCGAGACAAAACGGAAGGCCACTTCCGCGCGTTCAAATCCCACCGCCCGCAGGATAAGGGCGGCGATCTTCCGGAGCTTGGCGGAGGAAAGCCGGATCCGGGTCTGCTCGTTACTCAGTCTTACGTTCAACGATTTTCTGCCAGAGGGGTTCGGCGTCCGACTTGGGATACTGGATCCGGGTGTGAAAGATCCCGATGAGGTTATGGACGAAACTGTCCTGGATCTTGCGGACGTCCTGCAGGCTGAGATTGCATTCCTCGAGCTGGCCGTCGATGAATTTTCCGTTGATCACTTCCTTGACCATGTCTTCGATGCTGGCCGGCGTGATGTGGGCCAACGACCGGGACGCGGCCTCCACCGAATCGGCGAGCAGCACCACGGCCGTCTCTTTGGATTGGGGTTTCGGGCCGGGGTAACGGTAATCGTCGATGTTGACCTTTTCGTCCGCGGCCTGGGCCCCGTCAGCGGCTTTCTTATAGAAATAATAGACGGGGCAGGTGCCCTGATGCTGCGGGATAAAATCGATGATGGCTTCCTTGAGTTTGTACTTTTTCGCCATCTCGATGCCGTCCTTGACATGGCTAGCGATCACCAGATAGCTCATCGAAGGGCTCAAACGGCCGTGGCGGTCGGTTTCCTTGCTGATTTGATTTTCGGTGAAATACTGCGATTTTTCAATTTTTCCGATGTCGTGAAAGTAGCCGCCCACGCGCGCCAACAGGCTGTTCGCACCGATCGTTTGGCAGGCCGCCTCAGCCAGGGAGCTGACCACCAAGCTGTGATGGTAGGTCCCGGGGGCCTCGATGACCATCTTGCGGAGGAGCGGGTGGTTGAGGTCGGACAATTCCAGCAGGGTGATGTCCGTGACCAGGCCAAAGAGGTGCTCCAGGACCGGCAGCAGGACGAACAACAAGGGCATCGAAATGAGGAACCCGTTCACGATCCCGTAAACGCCCAACTGGGCGGCCTCAGGCAATGGAATTTCACGGATGGCGTTGTATCCGAAAATGACGAAGAAATTCGCCAGGCCGATGGCCAGGCTCACCTTCAGGAACTGGCTCCGCTTGCGCAGGCCGATGGCCGCAAAAATACCCACCATCCCGCCCATCACCGAATACAGGACGACCTCCGGGTTGAAATCCGTCAAGACCGCGTTCAAGACCGCGATCAGGACGGCCGCCGGGACGCCTATCCTCCGGTTCAAAAGCAGGCTCAGGGCCACGGGAAAAACGCTGGCCGGAAGCAAATAGGCGGCGTAACCGTACGGGAACTCGAGGGCAAAACGTTCCGCCACCAGGACCAGGATCAGAAGCAAGTGCATCAGGGACTGGCGCTTCAGATCTCCGAAGAGGGCCCGGTCGAAAAATCTGAGGTACAAGGCGAAAAGGACATACCCGGCCAGCACGATCAGGAACGTGCCCAGCACTTTCTGGAGGATCTGCTGGGTGCGGCGCTTGGCCTCGACGGCGCGGAGTTTCTCGTGGATTTCGGGCGTGACGATCGTCCCTTTTTGGACGATGATCTGGTTCTTTTTGATCTCCTCGGTAATGTCGGGCACATCCTGGAAGGCCTTTTTTTGCCGCGCCTGGGTCTCCGCTTCGTTGAATTTGAGGTTGGGTTTCAAAATCTCCGCCATGAGCCCGCTCAAGGCGCTCCGCAGTTTGCGGTTTTTCGGAAAATCCACCGCGAGCCGGCGGTTCAGGTCCTCCAAAGCGGCGCTGGGCGTCGCCACCTGCCGGAGGGAGACTGTCTTTTCCTTATCCGGCCCGGGGAGGCCGCGCAAGGCGATCTCTTTTTTGCCCTCGTTCAAGAGCATCATCTTCCCGGTGAAGTCCAGCAGTCCCGACTCCCAATATTTCCTCGCCGCCGTGCCAGCCCAGGAATGAAGCGCGGCCGGATCGTCCTCGAGGATGGCCTGGATCTGGGAACCGGACAAATTGACGCGGAGCGAATCGCCCCATTGATCGCCGCTCGAAGGATGGGCTTTTTGCTTGCGAAAGAGCGCGAACGTCTCCTCGAGGTCGGAATTCAGGCGGGCGTTCAATTCCGCATCGATGGTGTAAACGTCCGGGACCGCGCGGCTCGCCGCTTCGCGCTGCGCCAAGGTCGCCCGTTGATTGACCACCGTCAGCCCGAACGGCGCGAAGATCGTCCTCGGGGAAGGTTCGCCGTCGCGGACAAAAAGGGCCCAGCGCACAGGTTCGCGCGAAAGGCTCAGGATCAGGACAGAGACGGCGCAGGACAGGACAAAAAGAAGCCAGCGCGCGGCGGTCTTAATTCGAACCGGATTCTTTTTCTTTTTGATGAGCGTGCTTTTCATAAGCCTTGACGATGTCCTTCACCAAGCGGTGGCGGACGACGTCTTTTTCGGTCAGGTAAACGTAACGGATTCCGTGGATGTCATGCAGGATCTTCTGGCTCTCGACCAGCCCGGAGCGCTTCCCGGAAGGGAGATCGATCTGCGTGACGTCCCCCGTGATGACGGCCTTCGAGGAAAATCCCAGGCGGGTGAGGAACATTTTCATCTGCTCGGGGGTGGTGTTCTGCCCCTCGTCCAGAATCACGAAGGCGTCGTTCAAGGTGCGCCCTCTCATGTACGCGAGCGGCGCGATCTCGATGATCCCCCGCTGCATGGATCGCACCACTTCGTCCATGTCCATCATGTCATAGAGCGCGTCGTAAAGGGGGCGCAGATACGGATTGATCTTGGCGTAGAGGTCGCCCGGCAAAAAACCGAGGGACTCGCCCGCTTCGACGGCCGGCCGAGTCAGAATAATCCGGTTCACTTTCTTTTTCTTCAGGTGCTCCAGCGCGAGGGCCACGGCGAGATACGTTTTCCCGGTCCCTGCCGGGCCGATGCCGAAAACGATGTCGTTTTCTTTCACCGCCGCGATGTAGTCTTCCTGGTTCTTGCTCTTGGGCCGGATCATTTTGCCCTTGTGGAAGAAGTCGTGGCGGCCGGGTCCGGAATGGGTCTGTCCGGATTCGGCGGGCTGGGCTTCGCGCTCGGCGGGAGCCGGCCGGCCCTCGTGGCGGATCTCGGCCAGCTGGTCATTAAAAAACTGGGCGGCCCGGGCCACGTCGTCGTCCTCGCCGGAGATGGTCAGGCGGTTGTTTCGGGCGTAAATCTTTACTTTGAAACTCTCTTCCGCGTGTCTTAAATTTTCATCAAGGCTTCCGTAAAGCTTGATGGCTTCCTCGTCAGTGCTGAGCCGAATGACTTTGTCCAAAGAGCCTCTCCTTCTCCTCAGTTCCCAATTATAGCAGACGGTGTCACGATTGTTTGAAGGCGATGTGGAGCTCCTTCAACTGCTTGGGTTGTACCGGCGACGGCGCCGCGGACATCGGGCAAATGCCCTTTTGAGTCTTGGGAAAAGCGATCACTTCGCGGATCGACTCGAGCCCCAGCACCAAAGCCGTCAAACGGTCGAGACCGAGCGCGATCCCCCCGTGAGGCGGGGCGCCGTACTCGAGCGCCCGGAGCAAAAACCCGAATTTCTCTTCCGCGTCCTCGGGCGTGATCCCGAGGATTCCGAAGACCTTTTTTTGGATGTCCCGGTCATGGATACGGATGCTTCCGCCGCCCGCCTCCGTGCCGTTGAAAATGAGGTCGTAGGCGCGGGCCTTGGCCTTCAAGGGTTCGGAGTCGAGGAGCGGCAGATCCTGCTCCTGCGGCGAGGTGAACGGATGATGGCAGGCCTGGATCCTTTTTTCCTCCTCATTCCACTCGAACAGGGGAAAATCGACCACCCAATGCAGGGACGTCACGCTCTCGTCGACAAGCTTTAGATCGTGGCCCAGTTTGAGGCGCAGCGCCCCCATGGCGGCGCAGGTGGTGTGCCAATCCGCCCCGATCACCAGGATCAAATCGCCCTTCCCCGCGCCCATTTCGGACACCAGTCTCTTCATTTGCTCGTCCGAGAAGAATTTCCGGATCGGCGATTCGACTTCGTCCTGGACTTTGAACCAGGCCAGCCCCTGGGCGCCGAACTCCTTGACGTATTGCGTCAGATCGTCCAGCTCTTTGCGCGAAAACCCCGCCCGGCCGGCCGCGCAAAGGGCCTTGGCCACCCCGCCCTTGGCGAAGTTGTCTTCGAAAATCCTGGACTGCGAGCCTTTGAGGATGCCGGTGACGTCGTGCAGATCGAGTCCGAAACGCAGGTCCGGCTTGTCCGAACCGTAGCGGTTCATGGCTTCGGAATAGGGCATCCGCAGAAAGGGCCTCTTGAGTTCCTTGCCTTGGATTTCCTTCACCACGCGGCAAATGAAATTTTCGATCACTTCCTGGACGTCCTCTTCCTTCACAAAAGACATTTCCACGTCGATCTGGGTGTGCTCCAGCTGGCGGTCGGCGCGCAGGTCTTCGTCGCGGAAACAGCGGACGATCTGGTAGTAACGGTCCACGCCCGCCACCATGAGGATCTGCTTGAAGAGCTGCGGCGACTGCGGAAGCGCGTAGAATTCCCCGGGATAAAAACGCGAAGGCACGAGAAAGTCGCGCGCGCCCTCGGGGGTGCTTTTGGTCAGATAGGGCGTCTCGACGTCGAGGAAATCCAGGCCCGAAAAATAATGCCGGGCGATGCGGGTGATGCGGTCCCGCGTGATCAGATTTTTCATCATGACCGGGCGCCGGATGTCGAGAAAACGGTATTTAAGACGAAGCTCTTCCGACAGGTTGGGTTGGTCGGCGATCTCAAAGGGCGGCGTCGGGCAGGCGTTCAAAATGTCGAGCGATTCGGCGACCACCTCGATCTGGCCCGTCGGGAGTTTCGGGTTCTCCGTCCCCGCCGGACGGGTGCCGATTTTTCCGCTCACCCGGATGACGAATTCCGAACGCAGCTCCTCCGCCTTTTTGTGGAGGTCCTTGTTTAAAGCAGGATTGAACACGATCTGCGTGACACCCCACCGGTCCCGCAAATCGATAAAGATGAGGCTGCCGTGGTCCCGCCGGGTGTCCACCCAGCCGCACAGCGTCGCCGTTGCTCCCGCTTGTTCTTTCCTCAGTTCGCCGCAATGATTTGTTCTCAGCACGATTTCTCCCTTTTTCTGGTCAAATACGCCGCCAGATCGTCCAATCCGACCTCTTCCTGGGTCTTGGCCCGAAGGTCTTTGACGGTCAGCCGCCGGTTCTTCACTTCGTTTTCTCCGATAATAACGACCTGCCGGAGGCCCCATTTATTGGCGGTCTTCAGATGGTCGGCCAGCCCTCGCGCCGCCGGATCGCGGCGCGCCTTCCTGCCGATTCCATACAAGGATTGCGCGACGATTTCGAAATATCCGAGCGTCCCCGGAGATTCATCGAGGACGGCCACGTAAACCTGCCGGTCATCCTCCGGCGCGAAGGAGCCGCGGGCCAGCAGGATCCTTTCCATGCCGGCCGCAAATCCGGTCGCACCCAACTCCCCTCCCCCGAGGGAAGGGATGAGCCCGTCATACCGGCCCCCGGCGGCTACCGCGTCCTGCGATCCGAGCGCCCCGCCCCCCGTCACTTCGAACACCAGTCCGGTGTAATAATCCAGGCCCCTCACGAGGCGCGGGTCGGTTTCGCCGGGGATGTTCCGGGCCCGGAGCATCTCCTCGATCCCCCGGTATTCAGCCATCGAATCTTCGCTGAGATGCAGCGACGGGGCCGAAGCGATCCGCGATTGGCAGGACGGGACTTTACAATCGAGCACCCGCAGGACGTTTTTTTCAATCCGGTAGCGGCAATCCTCGCACATCTCGGCCGAAAATTTTCCGAAATATTCCTTCAGGGCCTGGGTGTAAGAAGTCCGTTCCTCGCTCGAACCGAGATAATTGTGCTTGATCCGGAAATCCTTCAGGCCCAGGAAGCCGAGCAAACCGTGCACCACGGAAATGATTTCAACGTCGCCTTCGGGCTTCTTGGCGTTCAGGATCTCGGCGCCCAGCTGAAAAAATTGGCGCTGACGGCCCTTTTGGGGCCTTTCCGCCCGGAACATGGGGCCCAGATAATAGAGACGCACGGTCTTGGAGGCCCTCAGGAGGCCGTTCTCGACCGCCGCACGGACCACCGAGGCGGTCATTTCGGGGCGCAGGGTCACGCTCCTGCCGCCGCGGTCTTCGAAGGTATACATCTGTTTGTGGACAATGTCGGAGCCTTCGCCGATGGAACGGGAAAAAAGGTCCGTGGATTCCAGGACGGGGGTACGGATCTCCTCGAAACCGGCGGCTTCAAAATAAAACCGGGCGCGCGCTTCGATCTCCTGCCATTCGGACACTTCGCCGGGCAGAATATCTCTCATGCCTTTTAGCGCCTGATATGGGGCCATGCTTGGACTCTCCGAAAGATGTAAGTCAAAGGTTCATATTAACATGGGAAGAAGAAAAAGTCATGAGAAGATCATGCCGGCGTAGCCGACGACCCGTTCAAAATCCCCGGTGACGGGGGCGCTGGTGGAGTGTTCGATCAATTTGCCGCGCCGGGCGCCCAGAATTTTGGCGGCGACGAGTCCGACATAGGCGGCCGCGAAGCCGCACATGGAGACGCCGGACCGTTGGACCGCCCGGGCCAGCGAATTTTCATCTAATTTTTCCAGGGCGGCGATGGCCAATTCGTCTTTTTGGCGCGTGATGGCCTCGTTTTCGTAATGGTTCAAATCGCTCGAGATAACGAGGAGCGGTCTTTCGTCCGCAGCCTCGATCGATTTCCCGACAAACTCGCCGATTTGCCGGAGTTTCTCCAGATCGTGAGAGCCTATGATCACCGGCACGAAGCTCATCTCCGGCCGGGCGCGCTGGAGAAAAGGGATTTGGACTTCCAGGGCATGCTCGGCGGAATGGGCCTCGGTGTCCGCTTCGAGCCAAGGGCCTCTCAATAATTCTTTTGCCAGCGCTTCATCGATGGGCACCCGGCCCAAAGGCGATTCCCAGACCCCTTTCGCCATGACGGAAAACGGTTTCCCGAAACCGGTGTGATTGGGGCCGATCAGCAAGAATCTGGAAGGAAGCGCCGCCCGGGAATAAGTCTTGGCGGCCACGGCACCCGAATACAGATATCCGGCGTGGGGGACCAGAACCGCAACGGCAGGATGAGGGGCGCGCTCCTCATGAGTTTCATCCAAGAAGCGAAGAAGCTCCTCTTTCCGCGCGGGATAAAAGTAACCGGCAACATGCGCCCGTCGTACCGTCACAAAATGTGATTATACGGCGGGCCCAGGCCTTGTCAATGCGCGGGGATTCCCAATGGATTGACACCTCCCGGCTTGTCGGATATAGTAGCGCTTCCTTATGTTGCCGTTAACTGGCATACCGATATATGCCCGGGCGCTGGTCAGGACCGTTTACCCCGAAGATTGCCCTCTTTGCGAAAATCGCTTGAAATCCTGGGAAACCGGCATTTGCGGCCCCTGTTCCGGCCGGCTGGCCATTTTGCCCCGTCCGGGCTGCGCGGTCTGCTCGCGACCGTTGCCGCCTTTCTCGCGCCTTCGGGTTTGCGGCGACTGTCTGGACGAAAAGCGTTGGTTGGAACGGAATTGGTCCTTATACGCCTATAATGACGCCATGAAAACATTGCTGCACCAGATCAAATTTGAGGGAAAACGCCCGTTGATCAACCTCTTCGCGGAAGCGCTGGCCGGCTTCGCGGATGCAGGTGAGCTTCCCGCCTTTGACAGTGCGGTCCCGGTGCCGCTGGACGAAAAAAGGCTCCGTGAGCGGGGATTCAATCAATCCGAGGTCCTGGCTTCCCTGCTGGCCGCGGGTCTGGAACTGCCCGTGCGGAGATCGCTGAAGAAGATCCGCGCCACGCCCCCACAGAGTTCTTTGAACCGGAAAAAGCGTCTGGAGAACCTCAGCGGGAGCTTTTCCGTGGCCGAACCCGCACGGGTCCAGGGGAAGCGCGTCCTTCTCGTCGACGACATCTACACCACGGGAGCGACCGCCAACGAATGCGCCCGGACGCTCCTGGCCGCGGGGGCTCGCTCGGTCCACTGTTTCACGCTGGTCCGCGCGGGCCATCCCGAGGAGACGGCGGCATGAGGATCCTGGACCGTTACCTGATCAAGCATTTGGTCATCCCCATCGTCATCTGCTCGCTCACGCTCATCTTCTTGATCGTCATCGCCGACCTCTTCGACCATTTGAGCGATCTGATCAAGAACAAGACCTCGTTTGCCCACATCTTTCAGTATTACATCCACCTCATGCCGATCGCTTTCGTTCAGACCGTCCCCTGGGCGGCGTTCCTGGGCGCGATCTTCCTTTTGGTGAACTTCAATTCGCACAATGAAATCCTGGCCATGAAAGTCGCCGGCCTGAGCATCTCCTCGATCATCCTGCCGATCTTTTACGTGGGATTCCTGGTGGGGCTGGTGTCTTTTTTGGTCAACGACCGCCTGGTCCCGGCCACTTTCCGTAAAGCGCAAGACATCCTGGAGGAAAAAATCGAACAGTCCTCGGAATCAGCCCCGGGGAAGCGCGCCTCCACGCAAAACTTCACCTATTTCAGTTTGAAGAACCGGCTGTACTATGCCAAGGAGTTCGACACTCAGACCAACCGGATGCAAGGCATGATCCTCCTTTTTTTCGACGAGAAAAAGAGGGTGCGGCGGCGGGTCTTTGCGAATGCCGCGGTCTGGGACGGGAGCCGGTGGAAGCTCGAAAACGTGACGGATTATGAAACCAACGCGCAGGGAAAGATCCTGGGAGAACCGCGGGTGCACGCGGAAATCGCTTTTCCCGAGATGGAGGAGACGCCCAAGGAGTTGGCGAAGGCCATGAGCGAAAGCGCCCTGCTGAGCTATCGCGAATTGAAGCACTACATCCGGCAGATGGAAGACAATAATTTGCAGGCCTACCCGGAAAAAGTGGAATTGCACTACAAACTGGCCGCGCCGTGGCACAGCCTGGTCATGATGACCGTCGGGATCCTGTTCCTGACGGTGACGCGGAAGAAAAAAGTCATCGCCGTCAACGTCCTGTACTGTCTCGGGCTGGTGTTTCTATTTTACGTGATGGGGGCGATGTCGCTGGCCATGGGCAAAGTGGGCACTCTCCCGCCCTTCGTGAGCGCCTGGAGCAACACCATCCTTTTTTCGATCGGTTCGTTTTTCTTCCTGGACCGGGCGAACGATTAAGTCTTTATGTCCCCATCTCCCAAGAACTGAGATAAATCTTTTGCTCCCGCGTGAGCGTGTCCACGCGGACCCCCATCGCCTTCAACTTCAGACGGGCAATCTCGGCGTCAATCTTCTCCGGAACGGTATACACCTTGTTTTCGAGCGTCCCCTTGCGTGTCAGCACGAATTCCGAAGCCAGCGCCTGGTTGGCGAAGGACATGTCCATCACGGAGGCGGGGTGCCCCTCCGCGGCAGCCAGGTTCACCAGACGCCCTTCGGCGATCAGGTAAACCTTCTTTCCCGAGCGGTCCGTATATTCGTCGACGAATTCACGGACCTTCCTCTTTTTCGGCGCGAGTTTCTCGAGGGCCGGGATGTCGATCTCGACGTTGAAATGCCCGGAATTGGCGACCATGGCGCCGTCTTTCATCTTCTGGAAATGCTCTGCCCGGATCACCGACGTGTTCCCGGTCACCGTCACGAAGATGTCCCCGATGCGGGCGGCCTCTCCCATCGGCATGACTTCGAACCCGTCCATCACCGCCTGAAGGGCCTTCAGGGGGTCGATCTCGGTAACGATGACGTGGGCGCCCATGCCGCGCGCGCGTTCCGCGAGGCCGCGGCCGCACCAGCCGTAACCCGCTACGACGACGTGAGAGCCGGCCAGCAGGATGTTGGTGGCGCGGATAATGCCGTCGAGCGTCGACTGCCCGGTGCCGTACCGGTTGTCGAACAGGTGCTTCGTGCTGGCGTCATTCACGGCCACGATCGGAAAACGCAGTAATTTCTTCTCGGCCAAGCTCTTCAAGCGGATCACGCCGGTCGTGGTCTCTTCCGTCCCGCCGAGGACTTCCTTGGACTGATCCTTTCGTTTGCCGTGAAGGACGGAGACGAGGTCGGCCCCGTCGTCCATGGTCATCTGGGGACGGGCGTCCAGCACCTGATTGATGTGGCGGTAATACGTGTTCTTGTCCTCCCCCTTGATCGCGAACACCGGGATGCCGTAATTGCGGGCCAGGGCCGCGGCGACATCGTCCTGCGTGCTGAGCGGATTCGACGCGCAAAGGAAGGGCAAGGCGCCGCCCGCTTTCAAGGTGATCATCAAGTTCGCCGTCTCGGTGGTGACGTGCAGGCAGGCCGCGATGCGCACTCCCTTCAAGGGCTTCTCCTTGGCGAACCGCGCCCGGACAAGTTCGAGCACCGGCATCACTTTGCCGGCCCATTCGATGCGCTGTTTGCCCTGCGCGGCGAGCCCCAGGTCTTTGACGTCGTAATTCGACGAGCCTTTCGTCCGTTTCCGATCCATAACTGCCAATCCTTCCTCGACAAGTGTCATGTTTGCCCCCGGTGTTAGACCAAAGCTGGCTGATGAAGTGATTCGAAAGATTTACGCGAAGAGGAGCGCGCGGGCTGGGCGCCGACTTCCTTCTGCAGCGCCTTGACCGCGTCCAAACGCTCCCATGTGAAGTCTTTTTCTTCGCGGCCGAAGTGCCCGTACGCGGCCGTCTGCCGGTAAATCGGCCGGCGCAGGTCCAGCGTCTGAATGATGCCGGCCGGGGTGAAATCAAAAACCTTGCGAATGGCCTTTTCCAGGACCTCGTCCGCGACGCGGCCGGTGCTGAAGGTGTTCACCATGACCGAAACGGGCTCCCGGACGCCGATCGCGTACGCGACCTGGATTTCACAGCGCTTGGCGAAACCGGCCGCCACGATGTTCTTGGCGACGTAACGCGCGAAATAGGAAGCCGAGCGGTCGACTTTCGTGGGATCCTTGCCGCTGAACGCGCCGCCGCCATGGGCCCCGACGCCTCCATAAGTGTCGACGATGATCTTCCTGCCGGTCAGCCCGGTGTCCCCTTGGGGACCGCCGACCTCAAACCGCCCGGTCGGATTGACGTAAATTTTCGTACGGCTCGTGAGATATTTCGCCGGAATGATCTTTTCAATCAGCTGCTTGGTCACGTCACGAGTGATGGCGCTCATCTTCACCTTGCCGTCGTGCTGCGTGCTGACCACCACCGCCGTGATCTCTCTCGGCATGCCGCCGTCATAGGCCACCGTGACCTGGCTTTTTCCGTCCGGCCGGAGATAAGGCAAGGCCCCCGTCTTCCGGAGGCGGGCCAGACCGCGCGTGAGCTTGTGGGCCATCGTGATGGGAAGCGGCATGTACTCCGGCGTCTCGTCGCTCGCGTAACCGAACATCATGCCCTGATCGCCCGCCCCGCCCTTGTCCACGCCCATGGCGATGTCGGGAGACTGCTTCTGGATCTGCGTCAGGACGCCGCAGGTCTTGTAATCGAAGCCGAAATTGGCGTCGGTATAACCCACATCCCTCACCACGCTCCGGATCAGGTCCGGGATGTCGACGTAGCATTTGGTGGTGATTTCGCCGGCGACCATGACGGTGCCGGTGGTGACCAGGGCCTCGCAGGCAACGCGGCCGTACGGGTCCTGGGCGAGGATCGCGTCCAAAACCGCGTCCGAGATTTGGTCGCAGAGCTTGTCGGGATGACCTTCGGTGACGGACTCAGAGGTGAACAAGTGCTTGTCGATTTTCATTTCTTCTCCTGCCTCCTATTCAAGTGGACGTTCAAGTTTTCGAGGCGAACAAGCGGTTGGCACTTTCATAGGAGTTCATGTCTCCGATGTCATACCAGACTCCCTCGAAGGGATAGCCCCAAATGTTGTCATGTTCCAACAGCCATTGGATGAAATAGCCGGGCGCGTCGGGATTTTCCCGGTTTTTGAGGAACTCTTTGATCCTCGCAAGTTTTGATTTCGGAAAATAATACAGGCCCATGCTGACCAGCGAACTGGGCGGGTCCTTCGGCTTTTCCAGGAAGGCGCGCATCTTCCGGTCCGGCGCGAGGTCGATGACGCCGTAACGGTGCGCCTCTTCCCGGGACCCGAGGTCGACGCAGCCGACCGTGATGTCCGGCGACTTCGAACGGGCATAATCCGTGAAGTCCCGGAGCGAAAAACGGAAGACATTGTCTCCGGCCACCACGAGCGTGTCTTCCTGGACCCGGGCCGTCTCGAGAACCAGATCGAGGTCCCGGATGGCGCCGAGGCGGTCATCGTTGGTCATCGAGTCGTCGTTCAGGACCGTGACCGGCCGGGAGTACGACAACTTCTTTTTCCACTCGTCGAAGTGCCGCCGGAATTTCGCGTTGGTGATGAGAAAGACCTCGTCCACATCCGGAATCTCCGCGATCTGCGCCAGGATGTGCTCCAGAATGGGCTTTCCACCGACCGGAAGCAGCGGCTTGGGCTGGTCCAGGGTCAACGGATAAAGCCGGGTCGCGTACCCGGCGCACAACACGATCGCTTTCATTCTGCCATTTTCTCCTTGGCGAGCTCGCCCTTGAGGTAATCGATCACCTTGACCGCCGTCGGGTCGACCCCGTAGAGGACCGCGAGATAAAAGCTGACGAAATCAGCCTTGTAGATGAGCGAAAAAATCCGCGCCAGGAGACTCGAACCCTCGGACCGCACCTGCACTGTCTTGGCGCCGGTCTTCTCGACCAGTTCCTGGGTGATGCGCATGCGGATCTGGACCCGCGGGTGCTCGCCGGCGTCCCGCAAAAAGACGGCCACGAGGTCTTTCAAAAACGGTTCCGGGTTCTTCCAGCCCACGATTTCGTTGTGGTTCATTTCCGGGAGCACGTGATGGGAAGCCAGGGCCTTCGCGTTCTCTTCGATCTGTCCGCGCCACCGCAGGGCCACCGCCTCGAAATGATCGGAGGCGCTGTAAAAGAGAGGATAACGCCCGTAAAAGAGGTCGGCCAGTTCCTTGGCCTCATTCGGACCCGAGGCCTCGGGACCCAGCGACTTTGCCAGACGGCGGATCACGGCGAGGGTTTCGTCGAATTCCTGCTTTTTGAAGGAAACGAGCCCGAGTTTGTCCAACAGGAGGAGCAAAGGAAAGACCGAATAGCCGAGCGCCGCGCGCGGCGGAAACCCCGTCGGGATTTTGACGTGAGGGTCGCCGAATTGGCGGGCCATTCTTTCGATCTCGCCGCCCGAGCTGATCGTGACGACGCGGGCCTGGCGGCGCTTGCCGTCCTTGTACGAAGAGATCGTTTCCTCGGTGTTCCCCGAATAACTGGAGACCACGAGGAGCGTGTCCGGGCCGACAAAACCGGGCAGCGTGTAACCGCGGTTCACGAGCACGGGCAGACCGATTTCATTCTGCACGTAGCCGCGAATGACATCGGCGCCGATCGCGGACCCGCCCAACCCCGTAAAGACGAGATTCTTGGCGCCGCGCGCCAGGGCCGGATCGATTTGGATGCCCTGGCCGATGCGCAGGGCCTCCTCGAGCTGGGCGTCAAAGTTTTCTAGCAAACGCTGCATCTTGCTGGGGTCGACTTTCTGGATTTCCTGGATATTGTCCGTGATTTTCATAGATGTTCTATCAGCTCGGGCATGATTTCCCGGAGCCGCTCCGCTACGAATTTTTTTATGTTTCCACCGGTGCTGAATTTCATCGCTTCTTCCGAGATCTCCCGCGCCTGCCGCAGGGTGATGGACCGGATCGCTTTCTTCACTTTGGGCAATACCAGGGGGCTCGTGCTCATCTCATCGATCCCCATCCCCACGAGCAGGATGGCAAGCACCGGGTCCCCGCACATCTCGCCGCAGGTCCCCACCCAGATATTGTTGGCATGCCCGTTATCGATCACCATCTTGATCAGCTGCAGAATGGCCGGGTGCGACGGGTCGTACAGATAGGCGATCTTCTCGTTCACCCGGTCGACCGCGAGGGCGTACTGGATCAGGTCATTGGTCCCGATCGAGAAGAAATCGACCTCCTTGGCCAGGATGTGGCTGATCAAAGCCGCTGACGGAATCTCGATCATGGCCCCGACCTCCAAGTTCTCGTCGAACGGGATCCCTTCCTTCCGGAGTTCCTGCCGCGCCTCCTCCAAGATCTGGTTCGCGTTCAGCAGTTCTTCCAGGTTGGAAATCATGGGGTACATGATCTTGAGTTTTCCGTGGCTCGAGGCCCGAAGAATGGCCCGGAGCTGATTCTTGAAAATATCCACGCGCGCGAGACAGAACCGGATGGCGCGCCATCCCAAAAAAGGATTCATCTCATACGGCAGCTCGATCGACGACAGGAATTTGTCGCCGCCGAGGTCGAGGGTGCGCACGACGACCGGTTGCTCGCTCATTTGCTCGGCCACCTTCTTGTAGGCCTGATACTGCTCTTCCTCGGTCGGCAGATCGCTGCGGTTGAGATAAAAGTATTCGGTCCGGTAGAGCCCGATCCCTTCGGCGCCGTGGGCGATGACGGAAGGGATTTCGTCGGGAAATTCGATGTTGGCGGACAGTTCGACGGGATGATGGTCGAGCGTCTCCGCCTTCAGGTCCTTGAGCTTGGTCAGTTCGCGGTTGAGTTCGACGTACTTGCGCTCTTCCAGCCGGTACCGTTCAATGGTCTCCCGGTCGGGATTGACGACCACCACGCCGTGCGTCCCGTCCAGGATGAGATAGTCCCCGGTCGCCACGTCCTTGCTGATTCCTTCGATGCCGACAACGGCCGGGATCTCGAGCGAACGGGCCATGATCGCGGTGTGCGAGGTGGGGCCGCCGATGTCCGTGGCGAACCCGATCACCTGTTCCCGGTTCATCGTGGCGGTGTCCGAAGGCGACAGATCGTGGGAGACGATGACCACCTGCTCCTTCAGATCGGAGAGGACGTCCTTGGAATGCCCCATCAGATTCTGGAGAATGCGGCGCCCGATGTCCTTGATGTCCGCCACGCGCTCTTTCAGATATTCGTCGTCGATCCTCGAAAAGGCCTGGAAATATTTCTGGATGACCGAGCTGAAGGCGTATTCCGTGTTGACGCGGTCCTCCTTGATCCGGGCGATGACGTCCTCGATCAAGGTACGGTCCTCCAGGATCAGCAGATGGGCGTTGAAAATATCGGAATGCTCGCGTCCGAGTTCCTGGGAGATCTTCCGGCGGATGCCCAAAAGGTCCGCCCGGGTCTTCGTCAGACCGTCCTCGAAGCGGGCGATCTCGCGCGGGATCTGGTCCTCGGAGATGTTCATGCGGGGAACGGACATGTCCTCGCTGTGCAGGACGAGCGCCTTGCCCATCGCGATCCCCGGTGAAACGGCTATTCCCTGCACGGCAATCATGGTTTATTCCCCAAAATTGGTTTCAAACAATTTCTCGATTCCCTGCATGGCCCTCTTGGCGTCCAGACCGTGGATGGAAATCACCACCTGGCTGCCGGGGCCCGCCGCCAGCGTCATCAGGCCCATGATGGACTTGCCGTTGACGCGCTGTTTGCCTTTGCGGATCGAGATCTCGCTCTGGAACTTGTTGGCCAGCTGCACGAACATCGCCGCCGGCCTGGCGTGCAGTCCCAGTTTGTTGCGCACGACAAATTTTTTCTCGCAAAAATGATCGGACTCGGGTTCTTCTATTTTTCCTTTGATCGTAGTCATGTCAATCCGCCGTCTCTCAGACTCAGTTTTCCTGCGAACTCAGTTGCACAAACTGCTCAAAAATAAATTTAGCCAGGCTGTTGGGGTCATGCCGGACCTGCTCCCCCAGCCTGATCATGTCCCCCTCGTAGACCTCATAGCCGCGCTCCCGGATCCGCTCCGTGTCCAGGCGCGCGGGATACGCGTTCTGGGCGCGGTACCGCTCGAGCAAATAGGGCGGGATGGGCTTGGTGTTGACGAACACCGCGTCGATAATCCTCGGATCAGTGTGCTGGATCAGGCTGTTCAAATGGTCGTAGACCGAAAACCCGTCCGTCTCCCCGGGCTGGGTCATGACGTTGGCAATATAAAATTTGCGGGCGTCGGCCTCCAGAATCTTCGCCAGAATGTCCCGGATCAGAAGATTGGGAAGCACGCTCGTGTAAAGGCTTCCCGGCCCGTAAATGATCAAATCGGCGTTGTCGATGGCGTCGAGCGCTTCCTGGGTGGCGCGGCACTCTTCGGGCTTGAGCCAGACCCGCTTCAGGGATTTGCTCCGGCTCGTGATGTTGGTCTCGCCTTCGACGATCTCCCCGTCTTCGAATTCGCCCACCAGGGCGACCTTTTCCAGGGTGGACGGGATCACGCTTCCCCGGATGGCCAGGACCTTGCTCGATTCCTTGATGGCTCGGTCGAAATCGCCCGTGACCTTGGAAAGGGCCGTGATGAAGAGGTTTCCGAAGCTGTGCCCTTTCAGGCCGTGCCCGTTCTCGAACCGGTATTGAAAGAGCTCCAGCATCAGCGGCTCGGCGTCCGCCAAGGCCACCAGGCAGTTGCGGATGTCGCCCGGAGGCAGGATGTCCAATTCGTCTCTCAGCCGTCCGGAGCTCCCGCCCGTGTCGGTGACGGTCACGATGGCGGTGATGTTGGCGGTGAAGTTCTTGATGCCCGAAAGAAGGGTAGACAGGCCGGTCCCTCCCCCGATCGCCACCACGCGGGGGCCGCGTTCCAACACGCGCTCCTGGCGCTTCTGGTAAACCAGGTCCACCAACTCTTCGTTCCGCTGGGGCATGAGCGTTTTCACGAAAATTTTAAGGATGTTCTTGATCGCCATCACGATCAAAAAGACTCCGAAGATCAGGACCGCGGTGGCGAAGGCCGCGATCAGGACGTTCTTCTTCGAAAACGAGCGCACCGCGAACAGGGCGACCACGAGGATCAGGAAAAGTCCCAGCGCGCAAAGGGAGATCCAGCGCTTGATCCCCATCCCGGGGTAAAACCACTTGAAAAAATGCATTTTCTTTTCTTCGGTCATGTCGGTCAGGCCATCGCCGCTTCGATGTCCGTTTCCAGGACACCGGTGTTCATGGTTTCGATCAATTTCCGGTTCAAGTCCCTCGCGCTGTGATACCCCATCCGCTTGAGCCGGTCGTTCAAGGCGGCGATCTCCACGATCACCGGGATGTTCCTGCCCGGCCGGACGGGCAGGATCAGATGCGGCACCTGCTGGCCAAGGATCTCGTAGTGCTTGATGTCCAGCCCCGTACGCTCATAATCGTCCTGGTGCCCCCACTTTTCCAGCGTGACCACCATGTTGATCCGTTTTTGGTTCCGGATGGCGCCCACGCCGAAAATCGATCGGACGTTGATGATGCCCAAGCCCCGGATCTCCATGTGATGCAGGATGGCCTCGTTCGAGGACCCGAGGAGCTCGTCGTTGCTGTAACGCTTGATATAAACGACGTCGTCGGCCACCAAACGGTGCCCCCGCTCGACCAGCTCGAGGGCGCATTCCGACTTTCCGATCCCGCTCTTCCCGAGGAGAAGGATCCCCGTCCCGTAAACATCCACCAGGGTCCCGTGCACGCTGACCCGCGGCGCGTTCTCGTCTTCGATAAACACCGTGATCTGGCTCACCAGCTTCGAGGTCTGGAGCACGGACTTGAACACCGGCACCTTGTGCTCATTTGCCAGCGCCAGGAAATCGTCGGGGATCCTCTGGTTCTTCGCCACGACGATGCACGGGATCTTGTAACTGAAAAATTTTTTCAGGTTCCGCTTTTTCTGGGCCGGCGAAAGTTTGAACAGAAACGAGATCTCGGTCTTGCCCAGGATCTGCACGCGGTCGAACGCGAAATAATCGTAATAGCCGGAAAATGCGAGCCCCGGCCGGTGGATCTCCGCCGAACGGATCTTCCGTCCGAGAGAAATGTCGGGCGTCAGGAGCTTCAGCTTCAGCCGGTCCCTCAGGAGCTCGTACATCCGCCCGATGGTGAGGAAGTCGACCGAGCCCTTCACCGACGGATCAATGTCTCCGTTCTTCTTCGTTGCGGATGATCTCATAGATCTCGTTTTCGTCTTTGGCCCGCTTGAGCAACTCGCAAAAGTAACTGTCGCGGAGCAGCCGCGAAATCTTGGCCAAGGCCTTCAAGTGCGGGCCGGCCGAATCCTTCGGCGCCACGAGCAGGAAAAAAATGTACACGGCCTCGCCGTCCAGAGCGTCGAAATTCACGCCCTTGCGGCTGATGCCGAGGACCGCGATCAATTCGCTCAGGCGCTCGGTCTTGGCGTGGGGGATGGCGATCCCCTGGCCGATGCCGGTCGAGCCGAGGCTCTCCCGTTCGATCAGGGCGCGGACGATGGCCTTCTTGTCGCCGATGTCTTTGACCCGCGAGAGGATTTCGACCAGCTCTTTCAGAGCGGCCTCCTTGTCCGTCGCCTCCATCCCGATCTTGATCGATTGCTTGCCCAGAATATCCGTGATTTTCATTCCCTCTTGCCTCCCCTCAGGACTCGATCAACCCAAAATTGCCGTCTTCGCGCCGGAAAATCACATTGACGTCTCCGGTCTCCGGATTGCGGAACACGTAAAAAGGACGGTCGTTCACCGTGAGCTGCATTTTGGCCTCTTCGACCGTCATCGGTTTCAGAGCGGCCGACGACTCGACCACTAAACGGCCAGGACGGGACAGCCCCTCGCGCCGGGAAGCCCCTTTCGCGGCCGCTTCCTCCGGCACCGGCGCCTCGGCCCTTTCCTTGCCGCCCCGCAGCTTGTGACTCTTGACCTTCTCTTTCATCTTTTTCAATTGCGCCGCGACCTTCAGCTCCGCCTCGTCAAAAGCGGCGAAAAAATTCTGCTCGCTCCGGCCTTCGCCGTAGAACCGCAGGTTCTTGCCGACCAGGGTGATCTCGGCGATGTAAAGGTATTTTTCGATCTTGAAGAGGACCTTGGCCTCGATCAGGCCGCGGAGCCCCCGGAACTTGGTGATCTTCTCGAGTTTTTCCTCGACGTGGTCCCGGATCCCGGGAGTGATTTTGAAATGCTTGCCGATGAATCTGATTTCCATGGTTTTTTCCCTCTGGTGCTTAGGATAAAACGAACCGTTCGCCCAAATAAATCTCGCGGGCCTTCCGGTCCGTGGCGAGGAATTGGGCGGACCCTGAGACCTCAATTTTCCCTTCATACATGATATATGCCCGGTCGGTGATGGCCAGCGTCTCACGCACCGAGTGGTCGGTGAGAAGGATGCTGAGCCCCTGCGCCTTGAGCTTGGCCAGGATCTTCTGGACTTCGAACACCGCGATCGGATCCACCCCGCTGAACGGCTCGTCGAGCAATATCAACGATGGATTGGTGACCAGCGCCCGCGTGATCTCGAGGCGGCGGCGCTCCCCACCGGACAAGGTGTAGGCCTTGCTCTTGGCCAGATAAGCGATGTCCAGGTCGTTCAGCAGCTTCTTCAGGCGGCGGTCCCGCTCGGCCTGCGGGATGTCGAGCGTCTCCAGCACCGCCATGATGTTTTCCTCCACCGTCAGCTTGCGAAAGATGGAAGGCTCCTGCGAAAGGTAACCCATGCCGAGTCGGGCGCGCTTATAAATCGGCAGCCCCGTGATGTCTTCGCCCCGGAAGAAAATCTTGCCTTCTTCCGGGCGGATGATGCCCACGACCATGTAAAACGTGGTGGTCTTCCCGGCGCCATTGGGCCCGAGCAGGCCCACGATCTCCCCGCGGCCGATGTGGATGGAAACCCGGTTGACGACGCAACGACCGCGGTAGGATTTGACGAGATTGTTCGTTTCGAGAAGATGCAAGACGTGCCTCCGTTATTCCTCGCCCCGGAAAAGGGACGTGTCCTCGATTTTGGACCCGGCGCCGGGGAAGTACACCGCTTCGGTGCCGCCGCCCATCAGGATCCGCCCTTCTTGGGCAAAGTACGTCACTTCCTCCGCGTAGGTCGCGTTGCCTTCCGGCGTGGTGATGATGACGTTGCCGAAGGCCTCGATCTTGGCTACTTTCCGCGTGTCTTTATCGTAGTAAACATTCATGCGGTCGGCGGTCAATTTTCCCCGGTGGTCCGTGGCCACCACGTTTTTTTCGAAGTGGGCGATGTTCTGGTCATAGTTAATGTCCAGCGGCCCATCGCAGGTGATGACGGTCGGGATGGGCGAATCGGGATCGTCGCTCTGGATCACGACCGTGACGTTTTTTTTGAATTTCACGGTCTTCAGGTCCGAGTCGCCCCGCGCGCCGAGACCGTCCACGTCGATGTTGTCCTTTTTGACCGAGACCTTGTCGGCGGTGTCGAGGGATTTTTCGGCGGGATGGATGTTCAAGGATTCGGTGAGAAGCCGGGCGCCCTCCTGGGTGGTCGCCACGACGTTCCTCTTGAGATGAACCGTGCTGGTCGACTTGTCAAAAACGCCCTGATCGGCGGTGATCGTGACGGGGGTTTCTTCGGCATAGGCCTTGGCGATGACGTTGCTCAAGGCCACCGATTTCATCAGGATGTCGGCGCTGTCGCCCTCGATTTCGAGCTCTTTCTTGCCGTTGGTCGCGTATTTGGAAAACGAGAAGCTGTAGACCTTGTGGGTTTCGTCCGCCGGCTCTTCCGCCGCGGGCGTCGCGCCCGTCTGGCCCATGCCGACGTACAGCTTGAACATGACGAAAGAGACGTAGGCGAGCCCGACGACGGCGGTGATGGTGACAAATCGTTTAATCATGGACCGGTACTTTCTCTCTGGCGTTTTTGCCAACGGCGCTCAAACTTTCCGGCGTGGTCTTCCACCGGTCATGCATCCAGACCCACTGGTCCGGATAAGCGCGGATGAATTTTTCCATGACGGCCGACCATTTTTCCGTGAATTCCTGCACCGCCTCTTCCCGGGAACTGCCCACGGCCGAGGGCCGGATCGGCTCTTCCAGGACCAGGCGGTACCGGTTCCCTTCCCGGATCACGAAAGCGGGAAGGATGGGCACCCCTTGCGCCAGCGCCAAGCGGACCGGCGCGGTCGGCGTGTAAGCGGGCCTCCCGAAAAAATTGACGAAGACCCCCTCCACGCTGTCCACGTCCTGGTCTGCCAGCATGCCGAGCAGCTGGTTGTGTCTCAAAACACGAAGCAGTTCTTTGGGGGAGCTGTCCCGGTAAATGGTCCTGACGCGCACGCTTTCCCTCAACCGCACGATGAGCCGGTTGAAAGGTTCATAATAGATCCGGCGTCCGACCACGGCCCCGTCATACCCCATGACCCCGAACACCGCGGCGCAAAGCTCCCAATTGCCGAGATGGGCCGTGAGCACGATCAGCCCGTTGTTTTCATTCAACAGCCGGTTGACGCGGCTGAATTCGTCGGTGTAGATGAGCCAGTCCCGGAGATTGTCCTTGTTCAAAAAAGGGAAACGGGCAATGTCTACCGCCGTCATCGCCAGATTTTCAAAAACGCGCCGGCCGAGGGCCTCGATTTTTTTCCGGTCGCCACCCGGCGACCACGCCTCGGACAGATGCTTCAAGACTTTTTCGCGCTGGCGAGGCACAAAATAATAGGTAAGCCGGCCGATCGCGCGGGCCCATGCCAAAGCCCATGAACGAGGCAGGGCCCGAATGAGCCCCAACACGGCTTTCAACCCCAGATAAAGGATAAAACGGTGCGGCCTGTTTTTCATAAAACTAGGAATTATAAGGGGTAATTACGAGAGAGTCAAATAAAACCGGCCTTTAGAAGGTCCTGGACGTCCAAAAGTCCCACCAATTTACCCTTATCATCCACCACAGGAAGCTCGTCAATTTTCCTTTCCCTAAGCAACCGAAGGGCTTCCGCTGCCAGCCGCTCTTTATGGATGGCCGTCGGCCGCCGGCTGGCAACTTCCCAAACCGGCCGCGCCATGAGGTCGGAAGTCCCGTTTTCCAGGTGCCGTCTCAAATCGCCGTCCGTGAAAATGCCGACCAGCCGCCCCGCGCGGTCGACGATAGAACAGGACCCGGCGCGCGCCGCCGTGATCGCCAGAAGCGTTTCCTTCACCGAATTTCCCTGCTTCACGGACGGATTGGCCCGCCCTGTCCGCATCAAATCCTTGACCCGGAGCAATTTTTTTCCCAAAGACCCGCCGGGGTGATACACCGCAAAATCGTCGGGCTTGAAACCGCGCCTTTGCTGCAGCGCGATGGCCAGCGCGTCCCCCATAGCGAGAGTCACCGTCGTGGAAGCGGTCGGAGCCAGGCCCAGGGGACAGGCCTCCCGGCTGACGCCAATGTCGATCACGACGTCGGCGTTGCGGGCCAGCGTGGATTTGATATTTCCGGTCATGGCGATGAGGCCCGCGCCGATTTTCTTGATGGTCGAAAGCAGCTTCACGATTTCCTCGGTTTCCCCGCTGTTCGAAATGGCAATCACGATGTCCTGCCGGGTCACCATGCCGAGATCGCCGTGGATGGCCTCGGCCGGATGGACAAACAGGCTGGGCGTCCCCGTGGAAGCGAGGGTCGCGGCGATCTTCCGCCCGATGAGGCCGGGCTTGCCCATGCCCGTGATCACGGCCCGCCCGGAACAGCGAAAAACCATATCCACGGCGGAGTCAAAACTCCGGCCGACCTTTCCAAGCAATCCCTGGATGGCTTTGATTTCGATCCGGAGGACTTTTTTGGCCAGCTGAACGCTGCTCTTATTCCCCATCGGACGCCAAGACTTGCTTGAGTTTCTTCAACGTGACGAGAAGGGATCGGAGATTTTTCAGCGCCAGGGAATTCGTCCCGTCGCTCTTGGCGACCGCCGGATTCTCGTGGACTTCCATGAAAACGGCGTCGCAGCCCGCGGCCACGCCGCAGCGGGCCAGGAGCGGGATGAATTGCGGCTGGCCGCCGGAGGCATGGCCCAGCCCGCCGGGCTGCTGCACGGAATGCGTGGCGTCAAACACCACCGGGTAACCGAGTTCTCTCATCACGGCGATCCCGCGGAAGTCATTGACCAAAGTATTGTAGCCGAACGAAACGCCGCGCTCGGTGAGCAGGATATTCCGGTTCCCCTCCGCTTCGATCTTTTCGACGATGTTCCGCATGTCCCAGGGCGCGAGGAATTGCCCTTTTTTGACGTTCACGATTTTGCCCGTGCGGGCGGCGGCGGCCAGCATGTCGGTCTGCCGGCAAAGAAACGCGGGGATCTGCAGGATGTCGAGCACTTCGGCGGCCGCCGGAATATCTTCCCGGCAATGGACGTCGCTCAGGACCGGAAGGCCGAATTCCTTTTTGACGCGGGCCAAGATGCGCAGGCCTTCGCGCATGCCCGGGCCACGGAAAGAACGGGCCGAAGAACGGTTGGCCTTGTCGTAGCTCGCCTTGAACACATAGGGGACTCCGGCCTGCGAGGCAATGCGCGAGATGCGCTCGGCGTGGCGCAAAACCGTTTTTTCGTCTTCGATCACGCAGGGGCCGGCGATGAGCACCAGACGGCCCGGCCGGCCGAAGGCGACCTTTCCCAGCCGGACTTCGCGGACTCCGCGCGCCCCCGCATTCATGCTCAGGCGACCTCGATCTCGGACACCGGACGCAACGCCTCCGCCCCGGCCTCCGGAAGAACGGCGCCTTCCAGGCGATGGTCCCGGTAAGACAACGCGCTGCGGATGAATTCGCGGAACAAGGGGTGGGCCTGGTCGGGCTTGGAGCTGAACTCCGGGTGGAATTGCACGGCCAGGAACCAAGGGTGGTCCTCGATCTCGACGATTTCCACCAGGTCCCCTTGAGGGTAAACGCCCGTGACCTTCATGCCGGCCTTTTCGAACAGGTCCTGGAATTTATTGTTGAATTCATAGCGGTGCCGGTGCCGCTCGGAGACTTTTTCGGCGCGGTACGCCTTAGCGGCATTGGCGCCCTTTTTGAGAATGCACGGATAAGCGCCGAGCCGCATCGTCCCGCCCATCTGCGTGACGTTCTGCTGCTCTTCCAGCAGGCTGATCACGGGATAAGACGTCTTCTTGTTAAATTCGGTGGAATTGGCCCCCTTCATCCCGAGAATGTTCCGCGCGAACTCGATCACCGCGCACTGCATCCCGAGGCAAATGCCGAAATAAGGGACCCGGTTTTCGCGGCAATACTGGATGGCCTTGATCTTTCCCTCCACGCCCCGGGTGCCGAAGCCTCCCGGGACCAGGACCCCGTCGCAGTCTTTCAGGAATTTTTCCGGCCGGCCGTGCTCCAGCTTTTCCGCGTCGATTTTCTTGAAAATCACGCCCGCGTTGTTGGCAATGCCGCCGTGTTTGAGCGCTTCGTAAATCGATTTGTAGGCGTCCTGCAATTCGATGTATTTGCCCACCACGGCGATCCGGATCATGTGCTTGGGGTGCAGTGAAACCTCGACCACGTTCTTTTTCCATTCCGACAGGGAGCCCACTTTGTAATCCAGGCGCAAGAACCGGCAGATGACCTTGTCGAGCCCCTGCTCCTGGAAAATGAGCGGGACCTCGTAAATCGTCTGGACGTCCCGGGCCTCAATCACCGCGTCCGATTCCACGTTGCAGAAGAGGGCGATCTTGTCTTTAAGCCCTTTGGCGAGCTTTTTTTCGGTCCGGCACAGAAGGATGTCCGGCTGGATGCCGATCTCTCGGAGCCGGCCGACGCTGTGCTGCGTGGGTTTTGTCTTGAGCTCGCCCGCGGCGCGGATGAAGGGGACCAGCGTCAGATGGATATTGATGACGTTGTCGCGGCCGACCTCGAGGCGGAATTGGCGGATGGCTTCGAGAAACGGCAAGGACTCGATGTCGCCGACCGTGCCGCCGACTTCGACGATCACCACGTCCACGCGGCGCCCTTTCGACACCTCCCGGATGCGCTCCGTGATTTCGTCCGTGATGTGCGGCACCACCTGCACGGTGGCGCCGAGATAATCGCCGCGGCGCTCCTTGGCGATGACCGAGTAATAAAGCTGCCCCGTCGTGACGTTGTTCAGCCGGCCGATAGAGCTCGCGGTGAACCTCTCATAATGCCCCAGGTCGAGGTCGGTCTCAGCGCCGTCTTCCGTGACGTAGACCTCCCCGTGCTGGTACGGATTCATGGTCCCGGGGTCCACGTTGATGTAAGGGTCCAGCTTCTGCATCGCCACCTTCAATCCTTTCGCCTCGATCATTTTCCCGATCGAGGCGGAGGCAATCCCTTTGCCCAGCGAGGAAACAACACCACCCGTGATGAAGATGTACTTTGGCATGGATTCAGTTCCTTTTTTTGTGAACTTTCGCCGAATTTTCCCCGAGAAGAAACGGCAGGAGGCGGTGCCCTTCCTCGAACCGCACGTCGGACGCCTGCGCCTGCACCTCATTGTAACCGTCCACTCCGTTCGACTGGATCCCCGGCCCGTAGGCCACGAAAGGCACGGCGCCCCGCAGGTGGGTCCGGGTCTTGCAGGACGTCGGATGGTCGGGCAGGATCAGGACCCGCGTGTCCGGATGGCTCTCGCAATACTTCCGCGCGGCCCCGGCGATGTGCGTGTCAAAATCCTCGATCGCCTGGAGTTTCGCTTTCAGATTGCCCTCGTGCCCGGCCTCGTCCGTCGCTTCCACATGAATCACGATCAGATCTTTTTTCTCGAGCGAGTTCAAACCGTACTCCGACTTGCCTTGATAATTCGTGTCCAGGTATCCGGTGATCCCGGGGACCTCGATGATCTCCAGGCCGGAGAGCAGCGCGATCCCGCGCAGGAGATCGACCGCGGAGATGAGCGACCCCTTGAGCCCGAATTTCTGCGTGAAATTTTCCAGCTGCGGCATCACTCCCTGCCCCCAAAACCAGATCATGTTGGCCGGGTTCTCCTTGAGGTCCACGCGGACTTGATTGATCTCGTGGTCCTGGAGGAGTAGGCGCGCGTCGAGCATGATCTTCTTCAGCAATTCGTCGCCGGGCCCCGTCGGCCAGTGGTCGTTGATGTTTTCGCCCATGATGTTGTGCGGCGGCTCGCAGGAGGCGGCCAACCCCTGCCGTCCCATCCGGTCTTTGATCACGGCGATGTGGCGGTAGCCGACGCCGGCGTGGAACCGGAGCGAATCGTTGGACAGTTTCTTGTTCAAATAATCCACCAGGACTTTGCCCTCTTGAGAGGAAATATGCCCGGCACTGTAATCCACGAGCTTCCCTTCCGATTCGGTCACGAAGTTCATTCGAAAAGCGACCTCGCCCTCGTTCAAACGGATGCCCATGCTCGCGGCCTCGATGGGCGCGCGGCCGGTGTAGAGC
>JACQVP010000091.1 GCA_016209715.1 Candidatus Omnitrophota bacterium | reverse complement strand
GGTCGGAGGTTCGAGCCCTCCTGCGGGCACATTCAAAAACTCTTTGAATATGAACCGATGCGAGAGTGGCGAAACTGGCAGTCCTGACTTTCATTGATGAAATAATAAGGAAGTTAGGACAGTCCCTGAGCTTACAATTAAAAAATGCGAGAGTGGCGAAACTGGCAGACGCGCAAGACTTAGGATCTTGTGGGGAAACCCATGGGGGTTCAAGTCCCTCTCTACCCACGAAAGATTTCGGAGAAGAAAGTGAAAGTCGCCGTCAAAGACGTTGCTCCTTGCGAGAAGGTCGTTTCCGTCACCGTTGATCCAGAAACCGTCAAGCAAGAGTTCGAAATCACCTACCGCGAAATCGCCAAGGTGGCCAAGATCCCGGGGTTCCGTCCCGGGAAGGCCCCGGTCCATCTCGTCACCGCCCGCTACCAGGAAGAAGCCCGCGAAGAAGTCCTGAAAAAGCTGGTTTCCAAGACCCTCCACGAAATTCTCGAAGCGCGCAAAATCGACCCTCTCGTCAACCCCGAGATCCGTCAATTGGATTTCACGGGCGAGAAGCTCAGTTACGAAGCCCACATCGAAATCCGCCCTCAGGTGAAATTGGGGAATTATTCCGGCGTGCAGGTGAAAAAGAACCCCGTCGAGGTCAAGGACGCCGAAATCGACGAGGTGATCGAACGCCTGCGCGCGGCGTACGCCAAATACGTTCCGGTGGAGGACCGCGGCCTGGAGGTCGGTGATTTTTTGATCGCCGACCTGACCGTCACGGTAGAAGGCAAGACCGTGGAGACGCGCAAGGACGACTGGATCGAGGTGCGGGAAAACACGTTCCTGCCGGATTTCGCCGCCAAGCTCAAGGGCGCGCGCCCGGGCGAGGTGAAGGAGGTGGACGTGGATTTTCCGAAAGACTACGCCAAGAAAGAAGTGGCCGGCCGGAAAGGGAATTTCAGGATCGAACTCAAAGAGATCAAGCGCCGGGAATTGCGCCCCCTCGACGCGGACTGGGCCAAGGAGGTCGGCGAGTACAAGAGCGTGGAAGAATTGCGCGATGCCGTCCGCAAGGACCTCGAGGCCGAAAAGTCTTCCCAGGAGGAACACCGCCTCAAGAACGAAGTGATCGAGGCCGTCCTGAAGGCCTCTTCGCTGGACGTCCCCAAGGGCATGGTTGAGAGGCGGCAGAACCAGCTCACCGAACAGGCGATCCGGAACATGATTTATCAGGGCTACAAGCAGGAAGACGCGCTGAAAGAGAAGGACACGATCCGCGAGAAGATGCGCCCGGAGGCCGAGAAGCAGGTCCGTTTGACCTTCATCCTGGATGAGATCGCCGCCAAGGAAAACATCCAGGTGACCGAGCAGGAATTGGACGCGCACTTCGACGCCATCGCGCGGGAGTCGCGCCAGGCGAAAGACAAAGTGATCTCTCATTATCAATCGGAAAATCTCGTCAACGGGCTTGTCCTGCACATCCTGAACCAGAAAGTGGCCCAATTCGTGCGCGACAAGGCGGTGGTGGTATGAAGAATTCAGAGCCCTCAAATTTAATGTTTTCGGCCTATAAGGAGGATGCAACTATGAGCTATCTGGTGCCTATGGTAATCGAGCAGACCGGCCGCGGGGAGCGCGCATACGACATTTATTCCCGCCTCCTCAAGGACCGCATCGTGTTTATCGGGACACCGATCGACGACGTCATCGCGAACCTGATCATCGCGCAGCTCTTGTTCCTGCAGATGGAAGACCCCGACAAGGACATCAACGTCTACGTCAACAGCCCCGGCGGGTCCGTCACGGCCGGGCTGGCGATTTACGACACCATGCAATTCGTGAAATGCGACGTCTCGACGTACTGCCTGGGGCAGGCGGCCAGCATGGGCGCGCTGTTGCTGTCGGCCGGGACCAAGGGGAAGCGGTATTCGCTGCCGTATTCCCGGGTCATGATCCATCAGCCCTGGGGCGGCACGCAGGGGACGGCGAGCGACATCAGCATCCAGGCCAAGGAAATCCTGAAGTTGAAGGAGCAATTGACCCGGATCCTGGCCAAGCACACGGGACAGCCGTTTGAAAAAGTGGAGCGGGACTGCGACCGCGATTATTTCATGTCCGCGGAAGAGGCCCGCGCGTACGGCGTGGTCGACCACGTCATTGAATCGAAGGGCGAAGTGAAAGAGAAAAAATAAATGACGAAACTCAATTTATTGCTGACTCCGGGGCCGACCCCCATTCCCCCGGAAATCCTGCAGGTCATGGCCCGGCCCATCATTCACCACCGGACGCACGAATACCGCGCCATTTTCCGGGAGGTGAGCGAGGGGCTGAAGGAAGTCTTTCGCACCCAAAATGAGGTGTACACCTTTACCAGCTCCGGCACCGGGGCCATGGAAGCCAGCGTCGTGAACTTCGTCGCGCCGGGGGAGTCCGTCCTCGTGCTCGACGGCGGCAAATTCGGCGAGCGGTTCGCCGACATCGCCCGCGCTTACGGCCTGGACTGTGATTCGCTCAAGGTCCCTTACGGGGAGTCCTTCGACGCCGCGGAGGTGAAGAAAAAACTTTCGGCGAAAAAATACAAGGCCGTTTACGCGACCCTCCTCGAGACCTCGACCGGGGTGGTGAACGACATCGAGGCTATCGGCAAGGCGGTGGCGGATTCCGGCGCGCTTTTCGCCGTGGACGCCATCAGCGGATTGCTGGCCGACCGGCTGGAAACGGACGCCTGGAAAGTCGATCTCGCGATCAGCGGCTCGCAAAAGGGCCTGATGCTGCCGCCGGGACTGGCCTTTCTCGCGGTGAGCGCGAAGGCGAAGGCGGCGGTCAAGCCGGGGATCGGCCGGTTTTATTTCGATTCCAAATTGTACGAAAAGGCCCTGAAGGACGAAGATTCGCCGTTCACGCCGGCGATCACCATCGTCCTGGGCCTCAAGAAGGCGCTCGAGATGATCCGCGCCAAGGGGCTGGAGGCCGTCTGGCGGGAGAACGAGAGGCTCGCGGAAATGACCCGCGAAGCGGTCCGGGCGATGGGCCTGGAAATGTTTGCCAAGAAGCCCTCGAACGGCGTCACCGCGGTCAAGGTCCCCGCGGGAATCGACGGGTCCAAACTTCTCAAGGTCCTGCAGGACGAATACGGCGTGGTCATGGCCGGCGGGCAGGGAGAAATGAAAGGCAAGATCTTCCGGGTGGCGCACATGGGCCACATCACGCAGGACGACCTGGCGCAGGGATTCAATTGTCTGGAAGAGCTGTTGCAGAAAATGGGATATTCATTCACCCGGGGGGCGGGGCTAAAGGCTTTTCAAGCGGGAGCGCGCGCATGACTGAGGTGAAGACGGGGAAGTTCAAGGTGTTGGTCAGTGACAATCTCGAGGCCTCCGGCATCGGCATTCTGGAGAAGGAAAAGCAGATCCAGCTGGACGTGAAGACCGGGCTGCCGGCGGACCAGCTCAAGAAGATCATCGGCGAATACGATGCCATGATCGTGAGGAGCGCGACGCACGTGTCCGCCGACCTGATCGAGAAGGCCAAAAGGCTAAAGGTCATCGGGCGGGCGGGGGTCGGCGTCGACAACGTGGATGTTCCGGCGGCGACCAAGCGCGGGATCATCGTCATGAACACCCCGGAAGGAAATTCCATCTCCACCGCCGAGCACACCGTCAGTTTGATGCTCGCGCTCAACCGCAACATCGTCCAGGCCCATAATTCGCTGCAACGCGGGGAATGGAAGCGCAGCCAGTTCACCGGCTCGGAACTTTTCGGAAAGACGCTCGGGGTGGTGGGGTTCGGAAGGATCGGACGCGAGGTCGCCAAGCGCGCTCTCGGATTCGGCATGAAGATCATCGCCTTCGACCCGTATCTTTCGGTGGAGGCCGTCAAACAGCCCGAGATCCAAGTGGTGCAGGACCTCACCAAGGTGCTGAAAATCGCCGATTACATCACCGTCCACACGCCGCTCAACGACGACACCTACCATCTGCTCGATGACCGGGCCTTCCAGATCATGAAGAAGGGCGTTCGCATCGTGAACTGCGCCCGCGGAGGCATCATCGACGAGGAGGCGCTCGTGCGGGCCATTCAGGAAAAGAAGGTCCGGGGCGCGGCGCTCGACGTGTATGAAAAGGAGCCGCCCGACACCAAGGCGGCGCTGTTTTCCATGCCCGAGGTGATCACTTCGCCGCATCTCGGCGCCTCGACCGAAGAGGCGCAGGAGAACGTGGCCGTGGCGGTGGCCAATCAAGTCGTGGACGCCCTGCTCAACCGTAGCATCCGCAACGCCGTGAATCTGCCGTCCCTCGACGGGGAGACCTACGCGGTGCTCCGTCCCTGGCTCAGCCTGGCGGAAAAGATGGGGCTTTTGCACACCCAGCTTTTCGAGGGAAACATGACCGAACTGGAGGTGAAATACAGCGGCGATCTGACCCGTTTCGCCCTGGCCCCGCTCACCATCTCGGTGCTGAAGGGGCTCCTCACGCCGGTGTGCGGCGAGGTCGTGAATTTCGTGAACGCGCCGTCCCTGGCCAAGGAGCGGGGGATCACGGTCAACGAAAGCAAGACCACTCAGGTCGAAGATTTCGTGAACGCCATCTCGGTTTCCGTGAAGACTTCCAAGGGCACCAATACGCTGCTGGGCAGCCTGTTCGGCAACAACGACCTCCGGATCGTGCGCATCAACGAATTCTACGTCGAGGTGATCCCGAAAGGCTTCATGCTCGTGATCACCAATCAGGACAAGCCGGGCGTCGTCGGCGCCGTAGGCACCCTTCTCGGCAAACACCGGATCAACATCGCCGAGATGACGCTGGGCCGGAAAAAGGAAGGCACTTACGCCCTGACCGTCATCAACACGGACAACGCCATCCCCGCCGAGGTCCTTCGCGAGCTCAGGGCCCTCAAGCACATCGTCGACGCCAAGGTTGTGAAACTTTGATGAACACCATCCTGGTCGGCGCCCAATGGGGTGATGAAGGCAAAGGCAAGATCATCGATCTGCTCGCCGCGGAAAGCGACTATATCGTCCGCTATCAGGGCGGCGCGAACGCAGGGCATACCGTCCGCTTCGAGAAAAAAGAGTTTATCCTCCACCTCATCCCCTCGGGCATCCTCCATCGCGGCAAGCGCTGCGTCATCGGCAACGGCGTGGTGGTCGACCCGGAGGCGCTGTTCCAGGAAATCGCCAACCTGCACCGGTCCGGCATCCGGGTGGACGGGCGGCTTTTTATCAGCGAGCAGGCTCACCTCATCATGCCGTATCACAAATTGATCGACCGTCTGCAGGAGGAATCCGCGCACCACGGGAAGATCGGGACGACCAAGAGAGGCATCGGCCCCTGCTACGCCGACAAGATGGCCCGTCTGGGGATCCGCATGGTGGACCTGATCGACGGGGAACTGTTCAAAGAGCGTCTCGCGCAAGTGCTCTCGGAGAAAAACCGGATCCTCAACAAGATTTTTGACCATCCGGGCCTCCCTTTCGAAGAGGTTTACGCAAAATACGCGGAGTACGCGGACCGCATCAAGCCTTTCGTCACCGACACCACCTTCCTCCTGGCCCAGGCGCTGAAGAAGAAAAAACGCATTTTGTTCGAGGGCGCGCAGGGAACCCTGCTGGACGTGGACCACGGGACCTATCCTTTCGTCACCTCTTCCAACGCCACGGCGGGAGGGGCCCTCACCGGCTCGGGCGTCGGTCCGAGCCAGGTGCGCGATATTTTAGGGGTCGTGAAGGCTTACACCACGCGCGTCGGCGAAGGCCCGTTTCCGACGGAGTTTGGGCCGGACCTCATGGAACTGGTGCGGAACAAAGGCGAGGAATTCGGCGCCACGACGGGGCGCCCGCGCCGCTGCGGCTGGTTTGACGCGGTGGTGGTGCGCCATTCCGTTCGCGTCAACGGCCTGAACCGCATCGCGGTGATGAAATTGGACGTTCTGGACGTTCTCCCTTCGATCCGCATCGCCACGGCCTATAAATGGGGGCGACAGACGCTGAAAACCTTTCCGTCCAATCTGAGGGTTTTGCGCGAATGCGTGCCGGTCTACGAGGAGCATCCCGGATGGCTCTGCGACACGCAGGGCGTCAAACGTTACCGCGACCTGCCGCGGAAGGCCCAGCGCTACCTCGCCCGCCTGTCCAAACTCCTCGACACTCCCATTTCCATCGTTTCCGTGGGCTCACACCGGGATCAGACCATTTTCGTAAGATAAAATGGAAGAGCTTCCGAGGCACATCGCTATCATCATGGATGGGAACGGGCGATGGGCGGTCGAGAAAAAACTCCCGCGCGTCCAGGGCCACCAGGCGGGGGTGGACAGCATCCGCGACATCGTCCGGGCGTGCGGCGAGATCGGGATCCAGTACCTGACCCTTTACGCCTTTTCCACCGAGAATTGGGCCCGGCCCAAGGAAGAGGTCAGTTTTCTGATGGGGCTTCTTTCGTCGTATCTCGACAAGGAGTTCGAGGAAATCAAAAAGAACAACATCCGCTTCATGCCCATCGGACGGATCGGCGATCTGCCGGCCG
>JACQVP010000095.1 GCA_016209715.1 Candidatus Omnitrophota bacterium | reverse complement strand
CCTGGATCTTCGTCTTCCTGTCCGCGGCGGCGCTGACCTATTACCTGCATTTCCAGATCAACAGTTCGGAAAATCTCTGGACACGCCTCATGAATATCCGCAACCGTTCCGTCGATGTCTACTGGGTTTCATTCATCCTCTTCCCACTCATCGCTGCCTTGTTATGGGGAGTCTGCAGGGTCCTGAAGCGGGAGCCGTCCGCCGCGGACCGCCTGACCTTCTACGTCTTTCTGATCGAACCCCTCATCACGGTGCTGGATCTGTTTTTTCCCGGCATTTTGCAATGGATGGACAAGCGCTACGTTTACCTCGTTCCTCAAATCGCGGCCTTCACCGCTTTTTCCTGCGAGAAGATGCCGGACCTGGTCCGTCTTCCGGCTTTTCAAAAATGGGACCGCTGGTTCATCCTCACGCCAGGCCTCCTGATCGCCGGCGCGTTTTTTTATCCCCGGTTGTCATTTCTCCGGTACGGACCGGGCGCGGCGTATTCTTCCATGGTGGAAGACAATTCTCTGCTTTTACTCTCGTCACTTCCCGTCATCCTCCTGCTGGTCTGGTCTTATTTCCGATTCAAGGCGCTGCAAACCTTTTTCTCCTCTTTTCTCAGAACCGCTTTTTTTTTAGCGGCTGTTTCGTGCGCCATATTCTTCGGCTTCGTCAAAACCATCGGCACGCCGCCCTGGAATATGAACTTCCCCTATGATCGCGCTTACGCCTGGCTCCGGGACCATGCCAGAAAGAACGATGTTGTTCTAACAGTCTCTCCTATAAGGATTTACGTGGACTACATGATTTTCAAGACTCCGCTCAAGTGTTACATCAGTCCACAGGGAGACACTGTTTCGCGCGGCCCGGACAATCCCGATAATGTGTATCGATTCGCTCTTTACACCAGCCTCTTGGCGGGAAATCTGAAGGACAATGCGATCGGGGATTTGCGTGAGATGAAGGACAAGCTTCGCCGGCTGAAGCTGAATTACGTCCTCTTGGATGCCAAAAGCCCCTTCCAAGAGACGGTGGTCTCTCAGTTGGCGGGATTCGCCGATGAGGTTTACCGCGATGAGACTTCGCTGCTTCTCAAAGTGCGGGACTTATAACTTGCCGAATTGCGCCCCATCGCGAATGAACTGCTGGACCGTTTCTTTCGTGTAGGGGTGAACGATCATCCCTTCGATCAAACTCGGAGTGGAAGTGACGATGTGCGCCCCGGCCTCGAACCATTCGACGATATTGACCACTTCACGGGTCGAGCCCACGATGATTTTGGCCTTGAGACCGAAGGCGTCCAACAATTGCCGCAAGCGCCGGATCTCGTACCGGGCGTCATAGCCCATGTTGCTCACCCGCCCGCCGAAAATCGAAACGTACGTGGCCCCGGCCATCGCCGCGAGAAAGCATTGCTGCGCGCTCATCATGGCCGTCACGTTGATCCGGACATTTTCGCGCGTCTCCATCTCGTGGATCAGCTTCAAATTATCCGTCTCCCCGTTCGGACCGTGTATCGTGAGTTTGACGTTGATGTTCTTGGCCCAGCCCGCGAACTCCTTCGCCTGCCGGCGCATTTCTTCGTAATCGTTGGTGGTCACTTCCACCGACAGGGGCAAGGGGTCGATGAGGCGGGCGATCTCGATTTCGTGTTTCTTGACCCCCGTCATGCCGCCCTGCACCCCCTGCTTCACGAGGATCGAGGGATTGGTGGTCACTCCCCGGATGATCCCCATCGCGTGGTATTTGCGGATCTCGTTGATGTCTCCCGTGTCCAGAAATATTCCGCTCATCGAAAAGCCCCCTTTATTTTACGGATTCCCATTTCATCTCGTTCATTTGCAGCAGCGGATGGCTGACCCACAGGTGCCAGATCACGGCCTGAAACGCCTCCGCGTGAGGCGTCACCGTCTTCGAATTCACCGTCGGGACGATGACGCAAGCGTCCGCCACCCGGGCGGTGTGCCCCCCGTCGCGGCCCACCACGCCCACGATCTTGGATCCCGTCTGTTTGGCCAATTCGAGCGACCGCACCAGATTCATGCTGACGTTCTTCTCCGCGTTGCCGCCGCCCACGGAAAACACCATCACCGCGTCCTTGGCGCTCAGCCGGCTCCCCTGAAGCCACTTCGAAAAACACGACTCCCAGCCCTCGTCATTGATCCGCGCGGTGAGTTCCGAGACGTTGTCCACGGGCGAATAACATTCCAGTCCGCAGATCTTCCGGAAATCGTTCACCGCGTGCGAGGCGTTGGCCGCGCTTCCGCCCACGCCCAAAATGAACAACCTCCCTCCGGCCGCCCGCACGCCGTTCAGAATGCGCGCCACGGCCTCCACGGATTCGGCATCGATCCCGTCGATGACGCGCTTGGCTTCTTCCAGAAATTCCTTTGCGAAACTCATGCGGCCCCTTTCAATAGCTCAGGTTGGCGACGATCTTGGCGCCTTGGAATTCGAACCGGAACGGCATCCACATCAGCCCCCGCGCCTGCATGGCGTCGATCAGGCTGGTCCGGTCGCGCGGACAATAAAACATGAAGAAACCGCCGCCGCCGGCTCCCATAATTTTACCACCGACGGCCCCGTTTTTGAGGGCAATCTCGTAGCATTCGTCGATGAAAGGATCCGAGATCTTCGCGGAAAGCGTTTTTTTGATCTTCCAATGGTGGTCCAGTAGCTCGCCGAAATAATGGAGGTCGCCGGCCTCGAACGCCTTCTTGGTCTCGAGCCCGATTTCTTTCAGCTGGTGCATCGAATCCACGGTCTTGGTGTTCTGCTTGTCCACGTTTTCCTTCTGGTCCGCGAGAATATCGGAGGCGCTGCGCTCGATCCGCGTGTAAAAGAGGAGCAAGTTCCGCTCCAACTGGTGCACGAGGTCAGGGTGCATGTTGAGCGGCTCCACCCGAACCTTCCCGTCCTTCTCGTACCACAGCGCGGTCAACCCGCCGAAGGCCGCCATGTACTGGTCCTGCTTCCCGATGGGTTCGCCCAACCGGTTGATTTCGATGTCGCAGGCCTCTTCCGCCAATTGCTCCAGGCTGACGTATTCGCGCTTGTAATTATGCAGGGCGTTCAGCAGAGAGACCGTGAACACGCTCGAGGAGCCCAGGCCGCAGTTGGCCGGGATGTCGGCAATGGAGACCGCCTCGATGCCCCATCCCACGTTCAGGAGCTTGAAGGCTTCCCGGAAGATGCGGTGTTTGATGCTCTCCACGGTGCGCACGATCTCCGTCTTCGAATAACTCAGGCGGATGGTGTCGTCGAAACGCTTGTTGATCGCCAGGTAAACGTATTTGGCGATGGAACCGGAAAGCGTGAACCCGCCGTATTTGGAATAATACGCGGCCATATCGGTCCCGCCGCCTCCCAGCGTGATGCGGACCGGCGCCCGGCTGATGATCATGTTTTTGCTGCCTCAGTCATATTAAAAACTTTCCTCCGCCTCTATATCAACGGATCAACTCGGCGAAATCTTCAGCCGCGATCTTCGCATCCCAGTATTTCCCGGCAGCAGCGGACCACGGCCTCGCGCGAATTGAGCCGCGGGCTCCAGCCGAGCCTTGAAAGACGCCGGATGTCGAGCCTTACTTTGGGAATGTCCCCTTTCCAGCCCCGGGCCCCGCGTCCGAAATCGAAGCGGACCCGGCGAAGGCCCATCTCGCGAGCCACCACCCGCGCGATTTCCCGCACCGTCACCGAGGTGCGGCTGCCCACATTGAAGGCGTTCACCGGCGCGCGGGCCCTCCGCACCGCCAGGAAAACCGCGTCCAGGAGGTCCTCCACATGCAGGTACGATTTGCTTTGGCTGCCGTCTCCGAGGACCGCCAGGCGGCGCGGGTCCCGTTTTAGCTTGCGGATAAAATCGTAGATCACGCCGTGCGTCGGGCGCGGCCCGATGATGTTCGCGGGACGAAAGATCCAGGCCCGGATGCCGTACAGATGGCTGTAGGCGCTGATCATGGCCTCGCTCGAAAGTTTGGCCGCGCCGTACATGGATTGGGGCCGCAGAGGACCGGCGTCTTCCGGGATGCTCCGCAGTCCGTAGTCCCCGTACACTCCGCTCCCGGAAAAATAAACGAGCGGTTTGAGGCCGAGCCCGCGCATCGCCTCGAGCACGTAAAACGTGGCCACGACGCCCTGATAAAAATCGAGACCGGGGTCCTTCATCGCCCGCATGATGTCCGCGTTCGCGGCCAGGTGATAAACGAAGCCGCACCCCTTCATGGCGGAACGCAAGGCGCGAAGGCTCAACACGTCTCCCCGGACGAAACGGAATCCCGGGTGGCCTTCATAGGGCCGCAAAAAGGAGCGTTTCCCGGTGCTCAGATTGTCAAACACCGTCACCCCCCTGCCGGCTTGCAACAGCCGGCCCGTCAAATGACTGCCGATAAATCCGGCACCGCCGATCACGAAGTCGCGCATGACAGGATCCATTGGCTGGCCTCAGACAAATCCCGCGCCCGGTAGTCGGCCGCCACCTCCCGGTTGTAGGGCGCGTCCAGCACGATGAACGGTACGCCGGCCGCCCGCGCGGCACCCGCGTCGGCTTCCCGGTCCCCGACAAAAAAAGACCGCCGCAAATCCAGGTCCCATTCCCCGGCCGCCCGGGCCAGCAATCCCGGCCTGGGCTTGCGGCATTCGCAGGAGTCGTTCCGGTCGTGCGGACAAACATAAATTCTCCGGATGATGTTCTCCCCCCCGAGTTCGCGCACGAGAGCCTCATTCATTTGCTCGAGCGCCCCGCCGGACAGCTTCCTTCTCGCGATGTCCGGCTGATTGCTGGCAACGACCAGGACAAATCCCGCCCCGGCGAGTTCCCGGACAGCTTCCTTGACGCCCGGGATCAGACGAAACTCGTCCAGGGTCCTCGCGGAGGACCATTCCCCGTTCCTCATGACCGGTTCTACCAGCACCCCGTCCCGGTCCAAAAAGACGCCCCGCCGCGAAGGGCTCACTCGAGCACCCCCCGCTCGCGGCACCAGCGGATGGTCCTCTCATAGCCCTCGCGGTAATTCACCGTGGGGCGGTAGCCGATCTCCTCCTTTGCCTTGCGCGTCGAATAGACGATGTGCCGGTGGGCCTCTCCCACGATGTGAGGAAGCATCCAATAGATGCCGCAAGCGGACAAGACCCGGTCCAACTTTTCGGCCGCGACCGAGCAGGCGCGCGGCAAGTGCACGATTTTCAATTTCACACCCAGCTTTTCGGCGAGGGTCAGGAGGACCTGGTTCAAGGTCGGCGTCTCGTCGTCCATGATGTTGTAAGTCTGACCGCTCGCCCGGGGAGAATTCAGGGCGAGATGGACGGCCTGGACCATGTGGTCGATGTAGGTCACGCTTCGAGCGTACTCTCCGGTGCCGAACACGGGGAAACGCCCCCGGCGAATACGCCGGAAGATTTCGAGATGGCGCGGCGGAACCGGCGGCCCGTAAAACATCGACGGCCGCAAAATAACGGTCTCGATCTTCCCCGTCCGCTGAAACTCGCGAACGACCTCCTCCCCCGCCAGTTTGCTCCTGCCGTAATCGTTCTCGGGCCGGCAAGGATCGCTTTCCGTGAGCACGTCGTTCGAGTCCCGTGAAAAACCCTGAGCGGCGTTCGAACTCACGTGGACGAATTTCCGCACGCCGTTTTCCAAACAGGCCTCCAAAAGCCGGCGGGTCCCGTCCCGGTTGACGCGGTAAAAATCGGAGATGCGCTTCACATGGATCACGCCGGCGGCGTGAAACACCGCGTCGATACCGCGCGTGGCTGCGGCCAGGGAGGCGCGGTCGCCCAAGTCTCCCCGGACGAGTTCGTGACTCCCGGCCCCCTCTACCGTCGCGCCCGGATGGGCCAGGAGCCGGATGGCCAAAGGCGCGCCCGGAAATTGTCCCATCGTCTCCAAAAAGCGGGCGGTCAGCCAGCCCGGATAGCCCGTGATCAGAAGGCGCATGAGGCGATTCCTCCGCGATCAGTCATACCGGTGCATCAGGTCGTTCAGGCGGATATAGAACAAGCTAAAGGGATCCAGGATCATGCATTTGACGATATTGATCGTGGAACCTTCCTTGTTTACCCAACGGACCGGCTTGGAATAAATTCGCAAATTCAGGCGGTGCGAAATGCAAAAGATCTCGACGTCATACATGCCGCCTTTAACGCGGGAACGGGAAAAAATTTTCTTCACGCAGTCCTGGCTGAACAGTTTGAAGCCGCATTGACTGTCGGCGACGGATTTGCGGAAGACGATCAAATGCGCGAAAAGCTGCTGCAACAGCCCGATGATGCGCCGGCCACGGCCGCTCGATCCCTCTTCGCCGGAAAAGGCCCGCACCCCCACCACCAGGTCATGGTCCTTCATCAGCGGAAGCATGAAGTCCAGCGTGTCGATCGGCGTCGGATGGTCGGCGTCCATGATGAGCACGAAATCCCCGGCGGCGGCCAAACACCCTCGCCGCACGGTAGATCCTTTTCCTTCATGCGTCCAGCGCAGGCACCGGAGCTCCTTCCAGCCTCGGGCCTCCTCATCCACGATTTCGGCCGTCCGGTCCTTGCTGCCATCATCGGAGACCAGCACTTCATAGGCGTAGCCCTGCGAGTCCAACCACGGGCGGATTTCCCGCAACGTTTGCGGCAGGCGGTTACATTCGTTGTAAGCCGGAATCACGACGCTCAGACGGATGGGGTTCGACGGATTCATAACGCCTCCTTGGCAATCCGGCAGGTCTCTTTCCAGGCCGGGATCGTGTCCGAAGCCAGCACGTAACTCGCCCCGGAAACCACCTGGATCCGGCGCTTCAGCCGGAGCAGCGCGGGGTACAGGTCCCGCGAAAAATCATAGGGCCGGCCGGCAGGTATCATCTTGAGCACCCGGGGCGAGACCGCAAGAAGGCCGGCGTTGACCCAGCTCCCGGGTCCGATCTTCTCATTGCTTCTCTTTTCCTCGAAACGGACGATCCTTCCCCGGCGGTCGGTTCGGATCATCCCGGCGGCGATGCCGCTCCAGGCCGTGCGCCGCGGATTGTAGACCGCGATGGTGACCCAGGCCTTGCTCTTTCGATGCGCCTCCATCACCCGGCGGACGTCGAAATCCACCAAATTGTCCCCGTACAACACCAGGAAATCGGATCCCCGGAGACGCCTTTCGATCAGCTTGACCGCCCCCGCCGTGCCGCGCAATTCGGCCTCTTCCGAAAAGGTGACCTTGAGTCCGCCCGTCCCCTTCCTCCGGATCAAACCCCGGATCAACTCCGGCTTGTAATGAAGGTTGATGAGCACCTCGCGAATTCCCGCGGCCTTCAGATAGGCCAGATTCCTTTCCAGAATGGTTTTCCCGGCCACCGGCAGGAGCACCTTGGGAAGACCGCTGCGAAATCCCCCGAGCCTCTCGCTTTTGCCGGCCGCCAGCAACACCGCTTTCATCCTTCCTCCCTCATTTGGTCCCCGTCCAATAGAAGAAAAAAAGTTTCTTCTCCAGTTTGAAATTCCGAAACGGGCTTTTCCTCATCAAGGCCTCCAACCCGGGCCAGTGGTCCAGGTAATCGTACAAAAAGTCCTTTTCTTCCAGGTGCTGCTGCCGGAACATCCGCGTGAATTGGGTCAACCCCGCCAGGGGCGAAAAAAGGACCGCGAACGCGAGCCTGACCAGCGGGGCGTCAATGTGGTCAATCATGATGAAACGCCCGCCCGGCTTCAGGCTGTGATAAGCCTCCTTCAGCAGGGCCTCGATATTTCCGAGTCCGCCCAGATGATGCAAGGAATGCGCGCACAGGATGCAGTCAAAGCATTCCGCCCGGAACGGAAACGCCGTCGCGGAGGCCGAAGCGTAATGCCAGCGCCGGCCCTTTGCTTCCTCCGCCTTGCCCGGCGCCGCGGGAAGGTCCAGCCCCACCAAAGACGAATACCCCTCGCGGGCAAGGAATTCGAGCATTTCCCCTTCCCCGCAGCACACGTCCAGGATCCTGCTTTCCCGCGTCATCGAAAGCAGGCCGGCCCGTCTCAGCTTCCGGGCATGCGAGGAGCGCCGCCGCCGCGCCAGGACGTCCGATTGATAGGCCTCGTGCCAAACAGCGGTCTCCCGCCGGACCTCGGGAGGCGCGCTCACATATACTCCTTCAGCACTTCAATGGCCTTCAGCAACTGCTCGTCGACCGGGGAGCCGTCGGCGGAATCCCCTTCCAACTCGATGTCCGGCCGCACCCCCACCGAATCGATCACCTCTCCCGAGGGACGCAAATAACGGGCCGTCGTGATTTTCATGGCGCTCCGGTCGTCCAGGGGGACCACGGACTGGACTGACGCCTTTCCGTAACTGCGGGTTCCTATGACCGTCGCGCGCTTATGATCCTGGAGGGCCGCGGTCAAGATTTCCGAAGCGCTCGCTGATTTATGGTTCAGCAAAATCACCAGGCGAAGATCCGGTCGCGGCGGGGGCCCGGTAACGGCGTACTCCTTCCGCTGCTCCTCGATCTTGCTGGAAACCGTCACGATCTTCGACCCGGCCGGCAGAAAACGCTCGGCCAAAGCCACGGCCTGCGGGAGCAGGCCGCCCTCATTGTTCCGGAGGTCCAGGATCAGCGCCTTCATCCCCGCCGGGTCGAGCCGGGCCAGCTGTTCGTCCATCTGCGCCGCCGTGTTGTCCTGGAAATTGACCAGGCGGACGTAACCCACCGCGCGCCCCGCCATGCGGGAGTCCAGTACCGATTCGATCACGATCTTTTTGCGCTGGATCACGATCTCGAAGCCTCGATTTTCCGCGTCCCGCCAAATTTCCAATTTGACCGGCGCTTCCGCCTCCCCCCGCAAGAGCTGGGCGATTTCCGGAATGGGCTTGCCTTTCATGGAAACGCCGTCAATTTTCAAAATCTTGTCCCGGACCTTCAGCCCGGCCGACTCCGCCGCACTGCCCGGCTGCAGGCCACGGATGGCCGGGATTCCGTCGAGTTCCTGCAAGACGGCCCCGATGCCCGCGTATTCCCCCTTCATGTGGATCTTGATGAGCTCATATTTTTCCGGACCGAAGAATTCGCAATATTTATCCAGCGACGCGAGCATTCCCTCCACGGCCTTGTAAAGCAGGACCCGCAGGTCCACGTCGTTGACGTAGGCCTCATGGATGACCCCCAGCGCCTTGGAAAAAAGCTTGAGTTCTTCAATGATCGGGCCTCCCTCCTCGGCGAAGCCGCCGTTCAGCGCTCCGCCCACAAGCAGCCCCGCCAAAAGAAGGATCAGGAAAAGCGTTCTTGCCATTGGAGGATCTCCCCGTTTTCACGCATCACCGCGCTCACCGTCAGCACCTGGCGGCCCCGGGTGAGCCGCGCCACGCTGCGAACCGCAAAGGTCTCGGAACGGACGTCAAACGCGCCCGACTGCATAAAATCCGTGAGCCGGGCCCTTTCCTCGTCGCTCAGGGCGGCATAAGAATCGACTTGGTCGGGCACGCTTTCCAGATTCGAAAACGCCACGTCATCCTCGGTGGCGTCTTTCGCGTCCCGGCCGCGCCGGGTCGCGAGCACTTTGTCGATGAGCGTTTCCGGCATTCCCTGCGCGGCCAAAACAACAAAGGGCGCGGTGTTGAGATTGATCTTGCCATTGCTCGTCAGGGTCAAGTAAGGACGTACCCGCTCCAGAATTTCGGGGGTCATCCCCCGCACATACAGCAATTCCTCCAAGACGTCGAAATCCCGGTTTTTCGGCAAATAGGGCGTTCGCGCGGCCCGGTAATAGCGGCTTTCCGCGCCGCCCTCACTCGGATCGTCGTCTTCGTCACGCCAGTCCAGGATCGAACGCGCCAGGGTGCGGGCTTCCTCCACGGCCAGCGCCGCCCCATACTGAAAAAGGCGCGTGAGTATCAAGACCGAATCCGTGCGGTTCAAGTGGATCTTCCGCTCTTCGTCGCAAAGCCCGTAGCGCATGTCCTCAGGGTCTTTCCATTCTTTCGGCCGCTTCTCCGCCTGATACTCCACCGAAAAAATGCCCGGCCCGATCGAAATGCCTCGAAAATCGGGCGGGCTGGCGCTCCACGGGCCGTTCAAGAGATCGGGCTTGGCTTTCTGGTCCTCGCGGAAGGCGAGCATATAACGGGCCTTCTCAACTCCGGCGTCGGCCAAGTTCCGGAGTTTTTCCCGGGTCTCGAGCTGGCCCACCTGCCGCAAGCGCAGCCGCACGTTGAATCCAACGGCCGCGGTGATCAGGCTCACGAATAGCAGCAGCCAAAGGACCAGGACCACCACGCTGCCCTCAGTACGAGATTTCATTGAGGGCCGCGTCCCGGGCGCTGATGCCGTACTGCTTGAGCCAAAGTTCGAATTCCCTGGCGTCCGCCTTGGATTGGCGCCAAATCTTCCGCCTTTCCCGAAGGAGGTGCGGCAGGTTCCACAGGGTCGACAGGTACACCTTGATCATGATGCCCAGAAGATTCCACAGGGAAATCTTCTCCACGAAACGCGCGGCCGGGCCCCGGTGACGGAAGATCCCGTAAAAATGATAGCCATATCGCACCAGCGTGTGCAGCGGCGCCGCCGCGAGATGCCGCAGGGGATAGCATTTGATGAGCACCCACAGCCGGTTCCTTTCCACCAGATAGGCCTTGAAAGACGACAAAAGCCCGAACGAGGCCGAGAGCTTGTGATAAGCGACCGCCGTCGGGATATAAAAGCACTTGTATCCCAGCAGGCGCCCGCGGATGCCGATGTCGATGTCGTCGGCATAAGCGAAAAACCGCTCGTCAAAGAGGTCGATCTCGTCGAGCATCTTCCGGCGGTAAAGCGCGGCGCAGCCGCTGGGGCAAAGGACCGCGCTCCGGTGGTCGTATTGGCCGACGTCTTTTTCCAGGCGGCCGCGCGTCCTTCCGAGCCCGTCTCGCGTCACGACCTGCCCGGTGTTCTCGAGGATCCCCTCCTGGCCGGCGAAATAAATTTTACACGCCGCCATGCCCATCGAAGGGGTCCGCTCGATGCCCTTGACGAGTTCGGACATCCATTCGGTGTCGAGCGTCGCGTCGCTATTGATCAAGGCAATGTATTCCCCGGCCGCCGCGCGTATCCCGACGTTGCATCCGCCGGCGAATCCCAGGTTCCTCGCGTTTTCCACGATCTTCACTCGCGCGCCGAACTCCCGCCGGATCAATTCCAAAGAGCCGTCCGTGGACCCGTTATCCACGACGATGATTTCGCGCAGCCCGTAAGATTGGCGGAGCAGGCTCTCGACGCACTCCGGAGTCACGTCTTTGCCGTTCCAATTCAGCACGATGGCCGAGACCATGCGCGGCACCAGGGCCGGGGCGTTACCGCGAGGTTTGCTTTTCACCGGAGGAACTTTTCAGAAGGGCGTGAATTTCCTGCAATTGTTTTTCCACCCGCGAGACCTGGCCCTCGAGCGCATCCATCCGCGCGTTGACCCCTTCGAACAACCGCTTCATGTATTTGTCAAGGCCTTCAGGCTCGTAGAGGCCTCCGATTTTTTCGATCTTGCGGTCTTCCGCGATGTTGTGCACCGTGCCGAACTTCTTCACGCCTTCATCGGTCTCGTCCTGCGCCCCCAGCACGCGAAACTCCCCGCCGGCGAGCAGCAAGATCCAGGCTAAACACAGTGTTAAAAAGCGACGGTAATCTCTCATATTG
>JACQVP010000089.1 GCA_016209715.1 Candidatus Omnitrophota bacterium | reverse complement strand
GACGTGACCGAATCCAAATCCGCGCATTATTTTTATGATCAGGTCCTCGGGCCGGGCCACGTCAAAGACGCGGACAACAAGGATTTTTCGAGCATCGCGGCCACGGGTTTCGGACTGACGGCGCTGGCGATCATGGCCAACCGCTACGACAGCGGCAACGCCAATTGGAACCGCGTGACCCCGGAACAGGCGCGCCAGCGGGCCGAGGCCATCCTGGATGACATTCTCAGGATCCAGGGGCTGCAGGCCGGCAACCCGAATCTGTACGGAACCCATGGTTTCTTGTATCACTTCATCAAAGCCGACGGTACCCGCCACAGCTTCTCGGAAGTGTCCGTGGTCGACCAGGCCCTGCTCCTGGCAGGTGTCCTGATGGCCGGCGAACATTTCGGCGGCAGCATCCAGAGCAAGGCCGATCAAATTTACATGAACACGAACTGGTCGTTTTTCCTCAACGGAAACAATATTTTCCGCCGGGCCTGGTCGCCCGAGGCCGGCCTGTTCGGGGAATACGACTTTTTCACCGACGAAATCCTGATCATCTCGCTTCTCGCCATCGGCACGGACCCGAACAACGCCGCCTACTTGAAGAGCTTCTACAGTTTTCCCCGGACTGAAAACAGTTACCGGGGCGGCACCGGCGAGGAATTCCGCTTCGTGAATTCGTTCTTTGGCTCCTTCTTCACGTACCTGTACGCCCACTGCTGGTTTGATTTCGAAAAATTGGGCGCGGACAAACCGGAGCTGACGCCAGGGGCCACGAACAACAAGAAAGTCAATTGGTGGGTCAATTCGGTGCAGGGCGCGCGCTCGAACCGGCAGTTCGCGATCGACCGCAGCCAGTTCTTCCCGTTTTCTTTCCATGACAAAAGCTGGGGCCTCTCGGCCGTCCAGCGCCCGGATGATTATTACGAAGGCCATTACGGGGCGCCGCCTTTCAAGACGGGCGCCCATGACGGAACCGTGGCGGTTTACGCGCCGCTTTCGAGCTTGCCGTTTTTCCGGACCTTCGCCAACGAACCTTTGGCGGACAACCAGGGCTTCCAAGTGCTGAAGTTTTATTACCAGAACTTTTACAACGAATTGTTCGGTCCCTACGGGCCCCGCGACTCCTTCAACAACGAAGCCCAATTCTCCCAGAGGTATCTGGGACTGGACGTGGGTCCCGTCGTGCTGATGATCGAAAATTACCGCACCCGCTTTGTCTGGGACGCCTTCAAGCGAAACGCCCGCATCAAGGCCGCGACGGACAAGATCTTCGGAATTCCGAACGGCCAGGACAGCTTCAGTTTCGAAGTGCGGAACGTGAGCGACAACCAGGTGTCCCCCAACGGCCTCATCGATTTCGGACTGAACCCGGGCGGGACGGGTTTCGCGAGCGCCCAGCAATATCTCCACATCCATTACAACATGTCTATTGCCGACGCCGCGCTTTGTATTTACACTGATAACCGCGACTACACCGGGCCGGGAGAAGGAGCCGGACTCGTCGGACAGACGGACAAGGCCGAGTTCGCGCCGATGTTCTGGAGCGCTTTTGACAATCCCCAACCGGGCGGGGTCCTTTTCACCGGCAATCCGGCCACCGAGGCGGCCATCCAGGACCGGAGGCGCGGGGATTTTCTCAATCCCGACGTCACTTCGAAGCGCGTTGTGGTCGACGGCGCGGGCAATCTCATGCCCGCGATCGGCGGGCGCGGTCAAGATGCGGCGCCCTTAGACGTTTATCTTGGTGTGAATTATTCGTTTTCGTCCTCACAGTCTTATAAAGGAACCATTGTGCTCGAAATATGCCACATTTCATAAGGAGAGCTCACTTGAAAACCAGAACCTTGCCGACGATCGCGTTGCTTCTTTTTGCCGTATTTGGAATGCTGCTCTCGCCGGCCTGGGCGGGGATCAGCGTCAAACCGACCGTGATCGAAGCCGTCCTCGAGCCCGGCCAATCGGAAGAAGGCACCTATGAGGTAACGAACGTCGGAGAGGCCCCCATGAACATCACGGTCCAGCTCGAAGACTGGATGCAGCGGCTCTTCAACCAGAAAGACGAGATGGAAGTGAGTCAATGGCTCTCGGTGGATCCCCAGGATGTCACCTTGGAACCCGGGGAAACGGCCGTCCTGAAATATCGCATCGAAGCCCCGCAAGTTTTCAATAATGAGAAAGTGGCCCAGGTTTTTTTCACGTTTTCGGAAGCCGCCAATCTCACTTCCCGCCTGGGCGTCATCGTTTATCTTTCCCCGAAGAAGGAAGCCAAAATGGCCGCCGAAATCACTCAGTTCATGGCCCAAACGGACGTGCGCGAGGGAAAGGAACCGCGCCTGCTTTCCTATTTCATCATCCGGAATGACAGCAATCTCCATATCCGTCCCCGCGGCATCGTGTCCATCCTGGACCAAAATCAGACCCGCGTGAGAGAAATGCTGGTGGACAACGTGCCGGGTATTTATCCCGGAAAATCCTTCACCTGGAACCATTACAGCGACGTGAAAGGCCTCGCGCCAGGCACTTATACCGCGCATCTAACTCTCGACTACGGTTATCTTTACGGACAGGAAGCAAGCATGGAAAAAACCGCCGAATTGCGGTGGGAACCGGTGCCGCAAACCGCTCCCGCGGAAGGGGCTGCCGCTTTATGAAGAAAATCTGGGGATTTCTTCTTCTCCCGGTCTGCATTCACCTGGGCCTTTTTTTCCTGGCGCACACGAGTTTCGGAGCCAAGGTCCTCCAGGCCGCCCTCATCACCGCTTCGGGAACGGCGGCGGCGGTCAACACCCTCAATGTGACATTGGTCAACGGGACCTCGTTGTCGGGCACGACCAGCGGCACCACGTTTAATTTCGCGGCGCGCCTGAAGGTGGATTATTTCAGCAATCAGGAGGGATATCAGGCCATCCTGATTTATACGGACAATTCCAACGCCGCAGCCAACCCCCGTTACACGGGAGGCGGAGACGGCGCCGGTTTGGTGCTCTCAACCGCGACGGCCGTCAATGTGCCGATGCACTGGGTCGTCCACACGACTTCGTTCAGCTATAATTTTCATCCCATCGACCCTTCTAATGAATTTTTCGTGGTGGACCAGAGAAGGCCGGACGGTTCTGCGTTTCCGGCCGGTTTTGCCTCCTTTCTTTACGACTTGAACCGTTCCTTCGGCTATCTCGCGGCCGCGCCTATTGCCAACCGGAGCACGAACAGCGGCACCGTGTATATCAACCTGGCGGCCAACTTCGCCGGGGCTTCCGCGGGCACCTACAAGACCAATCAGCTCAAAATCGCGTTGTGCACTTTGAACAACGGCCAGATTGTTTCCGTGGAGCAGATCAGGATTTTCAGCGCAAACGTGGTCTGCACCTAAGGATAGATTAAAAACTTTAGATAAAGAAAATCCGATTTTGAGCGATATTTATAGAGTGGATATTCGATCCATGTACCGTTGGGATTTTAACTGGGCGGCCTTCCGGAATGCGAGCTTGGTTTTGGGCGGATTGGCTGTCCTCGCCTTCACGGCCCAATTGATCATTCTGGCGGCATCCTATTTGATGCCGGTCCAATCGGTGCCGGCCGCAAAGGTTGCGGTGCCCGAACTCTTGCCGGGAACCCTGGAACCTTTGGAAAGCTTTCAGAAGAAAATGGAAGCCAGAAACCTTTTTTACGCCCCGGCCGCGCCGACCGCCGCGCCGGCCAAAGCCGGGATTGACGAGCTTTCCCAGGACCTGGCCCTGATCGGGGTAGTGACCACGGGTGAGCCCGAAGCCATTTTGAAGGACAAACGGTTGAACCAGACTTATTTTCTCAGGCGACATCAAAAGATCCGGGGGCTGGAAGTCAAAGAAGTCCGGCGCGGCAGCATCGTCTTGAAATACCAGGACCAAGAAAAGGAGATCTTCCTTGATTAAAAACACATTCGCCGTACTGCTCTCGATCTCCCTTCTCTTCTCCGCCGTCCCGTTGGCCGCCGAGAACGAACCCGCTCCCGCAGCCGCCAACATCCTGGATGAGGGCATGCCGGCCGAAGGGCTTTCCCAGAAAGTCACCATGGACCTCAAAGGCGTGGACATCCTTGACGTCCTCAAGATCCTCTCCAAGCGGACCGGCATGAACATCGTCGCCGGTAGAAACGTCCAGGGCAATGTGACGCTTTATCTTCAGAATGTCGATGTCTGGAGCGCCTTGAAAAAGATCCTCGAGACGGCCGATCTCGCCTACATGGAGGAAGAAGGCATCATCCGGGTGATGACCGAAAAAGACTATGAGGAAATTTTCGGCAAGCCGTTCCGTGATTTCCGCGAAACGCGGGCCTTCAATCTGAAGAATGCCCGTTCGGCCGAGATCGCCGAGGTGCTGGGCCAGATCAAATCCAACATCGGGAGGATCGTCGTCGACGAGCGCACGAACACCATCATCGCCCACGACGTCCGTCAAATCCTGGATGAAATGGCCGCCATCGTCAAAGAAATGGACACGCCCACCGAGAGCCGGGTTTTCACCCTCCGGTACGCGGCGGTCGAAGACCTCGAGCCCAAGCTGAAGTCCGTGATCAATCCCGCGACCGGGACCTTGGAAATCGACAAGCGTTCCAACAAAGTCTACGTGCGCGACCTCGCCGAACGCGTGGCTCAGGTAGAAATCATCGTCAACGAATTCGACGCCCAGCCCTATCAGGTCTTGATAGACGCCAAGGTCGTGGAAGTGGCGCTGAACGACCAGACCCGGTTCGGCATCGACTGGAACACCATCTTGGAGCGCAGCCCCTCGAATCCATACAAGGTGAGCGCGCCCTTGACGGTCACCAATCCTTCGAGCGGTCCTCTATCGAACATCACCTTTGCCACGGTGACCGGCGACCGGACCGGGGACGCCGGCGAAGACGACTTCAACTTCATCGTTTCCGCCCTCGACGGGGTGGGTAAAACCAACACCCTTTCCAGCCCCCGCCTCACCGTCCTGAACAATCAGGAGGCGAAACTCGCGGTCGCCACCCGCGAACCGTTCGTGAGCCAAACCGTCGTCCAAGGCGACAACACCGCGACCACCGCCGACAATGTGCAGTTTGTCGACGTCGGCGTGACACTCACCGTGAAGCCCACCATCACCTCGGATGACTTTGTGATGATCAAAATCAAGCCCGCCGTCAGCACGGCCGGCACGCCCCTCGAACTGCAGGGGGTCGCCTCCGGGAGCAACACCACGTTCGTCCGCACCCGCGTGCCCGTGGTCACCACCCAGGAAGTCGAGACCACCGTGATCGTCAAAACCGGGACCACGATCGTCATGGGCGGGTTGATCCAGGACCGCATGGACAAAACTTTCCGCAAGATCCCCGTCCTCGGGGACATGCCCGTTTTGGGGGCGCCTTTCCGCAACAAAATCGAGGACGCGAAGAAAACCGAGCTCGTGATTTTTCTGACCCCTTACGTGTTGAAGCCCGAGATACAGACCAAGGAAACCGGCCGTTTCATCGATCCCAAGGGGAATCTCCTGGATTTCGACAAGGTGGGAGACGTGGATTTCACCGACTCCTATCGCCAGTCGGGTCATCCGTTCAAGCGAAAGGCCCGCCCCTATTGGCAGCGTCAAATTCAGGAGGAGATCCGCAAGCGCCGTTCCCTTTCCGGGAATGCGCTCTCCTGGGACTCTTTGGATCCCAACGTCGTCGAGGTGCCCATCGAAGAAAATCTGAGCCTGGACGGCTCGCGAAATCCCGTCGAAAATCAATGGATCTCCGTCGAAGAAACCGCGGTCGCGGAAATCGAATCCGTCGTTCCGGCGGAAGAGGCCTCTCCGGCCGAGTCCGCGCCGGCACCGGCCCCGGCGCCGGTGGAGACCGTGGCTCGCGATGCGGCGGAGTCAGCCGCTCCGGCCCCGGAACCGGAGACCGCCGATGTGGCTACCGACTACAACTCCTTTGTCCCTGAAAACCAGAGCGCCGCGATTTACCAGCAGATTCAGGACCACTTCCAATCCGCTGACCCGGTGCGCGCCACCTGGAAATCCTTCTTCCGGACCCTGCGTTCGGAGATCGTCGACGCCTTGAAGGAGAGCCCGACCCTGAAACAGATGCACGGAGACGTCCGCCTGGAATTCAGCATCACCGGCGAGGGAGTCATCGAGGGCCTCGAGGTTCTCGACACCAAGCACGTGCGGGGCCCCGGTCAAAAACTCGTCATCCGCGAGGCTCTCCAAAAACGCGCCCGCTTCTCGCCTCTGCCCAAAGAGCTCGGAGAATCGAAGAAGATTCATCTGACGATCCGGCTTTGAACCAAACCGGCCGCCGCGGCGGCGTGGTGGTGAAATGAAAACATATTTTTACAAGGCCAAAGAGGGCCCGCAAAAAGTCATTGAGGGCAGGATGGAGGCCCAAAACCGGGACCAAGTGGCGGCTCGTTTGACCGGCCAAGGCCTTTACCCGCTTGAGATCGTCCCCGTCTCTTCCCCGGCCGGCCTCAAAAAATGGAATTTCTCATGGTCCCGTCCCGAGCTCGCCGCCCGGGATAAAATTTCCTTGATCGACCAGCTGGCCGATCTTTCCCATGCGGGGATGTCGATCATGAAGGCGCTGGAAATCGTCTCCAAGCAGGAGGGACGCCCGGAGAGGTCCGCGCTGATCACCACCCTGAAGGAGACGATCCACGGCGGCCGGAGCTTTTCCGAGGGCCTCGAGAAATATCCCGCCTCCTTCAACCGTTTTGCCGTCAACATGATCCGGTCCGGCGAACAAACGGGCACTTTCGACCAGGCCTGCCGCCGGCTCGCCCAGGCCTGGGAAAAAGAGCAGGATCTCAAGACGAAGGTGCGACAGGCCCTGCTCTATCCGAGCGCGGTGCTCGGGTTCGGGATCGTCACCGTGATCGTCCTGCTTGTTTTTGTCGTCCCGCGCCTGGAGAATTTGTATCAGGATTTCGGCACCACGTTGCCCTGGTTCACGCGGATGGTCTTGGCGGTGAGCCGTTTTCTGGCAATGTTCGGATGGGTCCTTCTGCTTGCCGCGGGAGCGCTGATATGGTTTTTAAAGAGACGGTCCCCGGACGGACGCGTCGGTTTCCGCGCCGCCCTGCTGCGGGTCCCGTGGATCGGGCCTTTGCTGCGTCTTGAGGAAACGGCCCATTTCACCCGCACCCTCAGTCTCCTTTTGAAAGGCGGCGTCCCCATTATCGAGGCGCTCGGGGCAGCCGGCGAAATCGTACGGGAAAAGCAATTGGGCGAACGGATCGAGCAGGCACGGGCCGCGGTCGTCCAGGGAGAAAGCCTGGCCAAGGCGATGGAGCACACCGGCGCTTTCGACGCCCTCACGGTCGGATTCGTCCAAACGGGTGAGGAAACGGGGCGTCTCGACGATTCCCTGGAAAAGGTGTCCTCGCTTTACGAAAAGCACATCGACGAACGGCTGAAAGTCCTGACGACCATGTTGGAGCCGTTGTTGATCCTGGGAGTGGGCAGTATCGTCGGCGTCATCGTCGTGAGCATGTTGCTGCCCATCTTCCAAATCAGTCTTTTGGCTTATTGATCACGGAACGGGAGAACCCAATGAAAAATGGCACGAGCGGATTCACGCTGATCGAGTTGCTGATTGTCATCATTATTTTGGGAATCTTAGCCGCGCTGGCCATCCCCCGCCTGGCCGGGCGCACCGAGGAAGCGAGGGTCCAGGCGGCGCGGTCCGACGTGCACGGCGGTATCGCCGTGGCCCTCGACCTCTATGAAATGGACATGGGGAAATATCCTTCCTCCCTGGAAGACCTCATCCGGAATCCCGGCAATTCGGACCGGTGGAAGGGCCCCTATCTCAAAAAGCGGCGCATCCCGCTGGATCCCTGGAAAAACGCCTATGCGTACCGATTCCCGGGGACCCAGAATCCCACCGATTACGATCTGTCTTCCAACGGTCCGGACGGAGTCGAAGGGACCGACGACGACATCAGCAACTGGAAAGAATGACGCGCGGATTCACGCTCCTCGAATTGCTGGCGGCCTTGGTCATCTTCAGTCTGGCCTTGGCGATTTCCTTGCCCAATCTCAAGAGAAATTACGACAAACTGCAGGCCGATTCGGTCCTGCTCGGCTTGGAACGGGACATTCGCAACGCCCAGTATCATTCGGTCATGGAGGGACGCCGTTTCGAATTGCGCATCGACCGCCCGGATAACACCTATCGCATTTACCGGGAGGAAAATAGGGGCCGTGAAGGGGATTGGGTCCCGGTGCCCGGCGCCTGGGGACGTCTGCGGAAGCTCCCCTCCGGGATACGGCTCGACCTTCTGGGCCGCGACAAGGTGCTTTTCCTGCCGGATGGCAGTGTCAGCGCCCAAAGGATCCAGCTGAGAGCGCAGGGCCGTACCGTCGCGGTGCTGAAATTGGGGGAATCGCTGCGGGGAGCAGAAATTGAAAAGGGAGGGCTCGCCGGTGCGGCTTGAAAGCGCTCGAGGCACCGTCCTGGTGGAAACCCTCATGGCCCTGGCGGTTCTGGCCGTCATCACCGGTTTTGTTTTGGAATCTCTGCTGGCGTCTCTGAGCGGTTCGCGCAAAGTCCGGCAGGCATTCGCGGCCTCCCAGGCCCTCGAGAACTTTCTCTTTGACGCCAAGAGCGATGAGCACGGGGACCGGTTTGCGCGTCCGCACACGGGAGGGCCGGTCCGATTCCCCGACGGCAGAGAATACGCCTATTCGGTCGACTCCCGCATCATCGGCGACACCCGGAAGGCCTGGGGCACCGAAACCGTTTATCAGCAGCTTGACATCCAGCTTCGTTGGAACCATGGAAAAGAAAAACTGTCCGCCCAAACCGTCGTCCGGACCCATCCCCGGGCCTGACGCCGGCTTCACGCTGGTCGAGATGCTGGTCGCCCTGGTGATCGCCTCGTTCCTGCTGCTCGGCTTTCTGTCCGTTCTGCGCGCGGGCCTGAACGTTTACCGCAAGACGGACGAAAATTCGGCCGAGACCCATGACGCCCGCCTGTTCCTGAGCCTCTTGGAAGCCGAATTGCGGAACGCCGTCGTCTATTCGGGCGCTCCCTTCGAGGGGAAAGAACGTTCGTTCAGTTTTCCGGCGCTCATCGACCAATTTGACGAAGAAGAAATCCACAAAATCCCCGTCCTGGTCAGCTACGAATACCGGGAAAAGTCGCTTTACCGGAAACAGACTCCCTTGCGCGGCATTTTCCTGAAAAATCGCGCCGACGCCAAAAAAACTTTGTCGGCCGTAAAATCATTTGTCGTACAATATGCCTATCGAAAAGAATCCGGATCCGAAATCGTCTGGAGAGAAGAATGGCCCGACGGCATCGGCTTGCCGCGGGGCGTCCAGGTCCGCTTCGCTCTGGAACCTCCGGCAAAAAAAAGACAGGAGCCCTTTTGGGTGGAAAGACGATTTTTCATACCCCACGGAAACTGGGGACGGTTGCAGGAATGAAGCTCGGCAATCCTCCGGGTGACCAAGGGTCCGTCCTGATCGCCTCGCTTTGGCTGATGCTGTTTCTGGCCTTGGTGGCCGTTTCCGTGGGGGTGCGCACGCGGCTGGATGCGCAGATGATGTCGATCCAGCTGCGCCAGCAAGAGCAAAGGGAAATCCTCGAATCGGGAATTCAAATCGGCCGATTCCTCATCGAGACGGACCCCGACGCGAACGAAGACAGTCCCCGGGACGGCTGGTACGGCGCGCGCGCTTTGACGGACTGGGTCGAATCGGAAGGCTATGAGCTGGAGATCCGGGACGAGGACGGCAAACTGAACCTCAACCGCGCTTCGGCCGATCAGTTGCGGCACTTTTTCGAAATCCTCTCCACCCGCGGCGCGGCGCTCGAAACAGACCCGGCGGATCTGGCCGCCGGGATCGTGCGTTGGCGGGGCGAAACACCCTCCTTCGGCTCTGCCTCCACCTGGAAGCACAAGGGACAGCCCTTCGAGACCTTGGAGGAATTGTTGCTGATTGAAAACATCAGCCCGCGGGATTTCGCCTCAATCCAGGGGTATTTGACGGTCTATGGCCGGCAGGGCGAGAGGATCCCCCGGATCAACCTCAACACCGTTTCAGAGGAAGTCCTCGAAGCACTGGTCATGAGCCTGGCCTCCGACGATTTTACGAAGAAGGAGTTTTTAAGAGCGCTCACAGCCTACCGTTCCCGCCAGAAGGATTCTCCCGCGCCCCGTTATTTTTCCGCCGCCGATCTTTCAACCGCTCCGCTGCTGGAACGGATCGGTGTTTCGAGCACCGTGCTCATGGTCGGCCTGGTGAATCAATTCCTGCAGTTCGCCGGCGTGGATTCCAGTTATTTCACAGTCACGGCCAGAGTCAAGGACCCCGTCTACCGTCCGGGTTATGTTTCGGCGATCGTCGGCCCGACGGGCGGACGGGCCGTGCCCTTCCAGCCGGCGCAGTTGACTTTGTCGGGATGGGCTTTCTTTCGCGCCGACCATCTCCAGATCATCAATTGGCAGGAGGGCCTATGAACCGCTTCTTCGGCCCCAACATTCTCGCGCTGGAATTGACCGACGGACACCTGCGCTGGGCCTGCCTGAAAGGACTTCCAGGCCAGACCCGGCTCACGGCGGGACAAGTGGACACGCCCGGCAAGAACGCCCTCGAGATCAAGGCCGCCCTCCCCGCCGGGGCCGCCCGCGTCATCCTGATCGTAGACCGGAGCGAGATCTTGACCAAAAACCTTCGCCTTCCATCAACGCGCCCTGAAGAACTGGACCGGATCCTGGCCTTCACCCTTCCCCAGGAGATTCCTTATGAGGTTTCTGAAATCGTGTACCAGTTCAGCTCCATGCCCCATAAAATCGAGGGGTTCTCGGAGGTCCAAGTCTCCTGGATGCTCAAAAAAAACGTGGAGGAAAAGCTCCGGTTCCTGAACAATCTCGGGATCTCCGCGGATGAAGTCCTGACCTCCAGCGAATCGCTCCTGAATTACTACCTCAAATTGCGCGCGGTCCAGCCGTCGTTGCCGGGCCACGCCGTCCTGCTGAGTCTGGAAGAATCGCAGTTTGAGATCGCCGCCATCGACGGCGCCAAAACCTTTTTTTCCAAATCCGTCAAACGGGGACTGACCTGCCTGCGCAGCGAGCCGGACACCTTCCGCCGGGAATTGGAAGCCGCCGTCGAATCGTGCCGCAAGGAAAGCGGCGCCGCGACCGGCACGCTTTATCTGGCCAGTCCCTGGAAGTCGCGGCACGACGCCGCCAAGGCAATCGCCTCCCTGACGGGCCTCAGCGTCCTGCCTCTTCCCGAAGTGCCCGATCTCTGCCGCCTGGATGGCCCTTCGGTCGACGCGAAGATCGCCGGCGCCTTCTACCCCTCCGGAACGGCGCGCGGCTTGATGCCATCCGAATTCCGGAATGTCCGCACCTCCGAAAAGCAGGTCCGTTCCCAGAAACAAAGCCTGATTTTCCTCTCGGTGTTCATGGTTTTTTCCCTGGGCTTTCTCACCCTTTCCCTGCTCACGCAGAACCTGCGCTCGGGCCGCATCAACCGGGAATTCGGTCAGATGAACCAGAAATCCCGCAGCGTGGTCAAGATGGCGGATGAACTGGCGCTTTTGGCGGAGCTGTCCGCTCAAAAGGCGGTCCCGCTCGCTTTGTTGTCCGCTCTGCCGGGCATCGTCCCCCAGGAGATTACCCTGAATCAGATCGAGTACAACCGGGAGGAAGGTTTCAAAATCAGGGGCCTCGGAAAATCCAATCAGTCCATTTCGACCCTGCTGAAATCCCTCAAGGGCCTGCCCTTGATCCGGGCCGCGAGTTTCGATTATTCGAAGCGGCGGGTACAGGAGGGGCAGGAATATTATGAATTTCAGATTTCGGCGAAAATTGCCGAGAAAAGGAAGACGCCATGAAGCTGGAGGCCCCTTCCGCGGGGCAAAAACCTTTGTCGGGAATCCTCGCCGCGTTGTTGATCGTGGTCTGGGGGCTGGCGGTTCGCACGCTGCTGGTCCAAATCGGCGAGGCGCGCGAAGGGCTCCGGGCCCGGCGAGATCAACTCGCGTACCAAAAGGGGATCCTGGGCAACCAGGACGTCTTCGTGGAGCGCTACCGCGAGATGCGAAAAGAGGTTGTATCCGAAGGCGGGACGGCGGAAGACCGCATGACTCTTTTCGTGACCCAACTGGAAAACTGGGCCCGGGAAGAAAAACTTTTGGTCCAGGACATCCGGCCGCTGCCGGCGGAACAAAATGACCGCTTGACCCTCCTCAAGGTATCGCTGGAGATCGAGGGTGAAATGGGCGCCCTGGCCAGGCTGATGCACCGGATTTCCTCCAGCAAAGAACCGATCCGCATCGACCGCTTCAATTTTTTCCAAAAGGTGAGGATGCGCCGGGAAGTCAATCTGGAATTGGAGCTTTCCTTTATTTATTTGGCCTGAGAGGCCGGAGACCGCGAATGATACAACGCAAAGATTTCAAATTGGGTGAGGCCCTCATCAAAAGAGGCGTCCTCACCCTGGACCAGGTCACGGAG
>JACQVP010000093.1 GCA_016209715.1 Candidatus Omnitrophota bacterium | reverse complement strand
GGATGGTGGAACAGTTCGGATTGGCGATGATCCCCCGCGGCCGGTTCTTCGCCGCCTCGCCGTTCACTTCCGGCACGACCAGCGGCACGTCCGGCTCCATCCGGAACGCGCTCGTGTTGTCGATCACCACGGCACCCGCTTCGATGGCAAACGGGACGAACTTCTTGCTGATGGATCCGCCCGCGCTGGAAAGGACGATGTCGACGCCCTGGAAGGATTTTTCGGTCAGCTCCTCGACGGTGTGCGTCTCCTTGTGGAAGGTATATTTCTTGCCCTTCGACCGTTGAGAGGCGAGCAGCTTCAGCGATTTGACGGGGAACTTCCGCTCTTCCACAATTTTGAGCATCTCTTCGCCCACCGCGCCCGTCGCGCCCATGATCGCAACCGAATAAGTCTTTTTCCCTTTCAGCGTCGTCGTCATTTATTTCACCGCCTTTTTTTGAGGTTGGCCCGCCATGAAATCCACGATGAGGTCGCCGACTTCGCTCGTCGAATACCCCATCTTGCCCGCGGCGAGGCTCTTGATTTTTTTCGAGGTCACGAACATGACCGCCTCCTCGATCATCCGGGCGGCCTGCTTTTCCCCGAGCCAATCGAGGAGCATGCCCGCGGCGGAGATCGCGGCCAGCGGATTGATGATGTTTTTTCCGGTGTATTTGGGTGCCGAACCCCCGATGGGCTCGAACATGGACACGCCTTCGGGATTGATGTTCCCGCCGGCCGCGATGCCCAGGCCCCCCTGGATCATGGCGCCCAGGTCGGTGATGATGTCCCCAAACATGTTGTCCGTCACGATCACGTCGAACCATTCCGGGTTCATCACCATCCACATGCAGGTGGCGTCGACGTGCGCGTAGTCCGTCGTCACATCGGGATATTCCTTGGCCACCTCGTAAAACACACGTTCCCACAGGTCCCAGGCGTAGGTGAGAACGTTGGTCTTCCCGCACAGGGTGAGTTTTTTTCTTTTTCCCCGCGCCCGCGTGTACTCAAACGCGAAGCGGAGGCAGCGCTCCACCCCGCGGCGGGTGTTGCGCGAAATCTGAAGGGCCGTCTCGTTCTGCGTCCCCTTGTCTTCAAAGGAACCTTCGCCACAGTAGAGCCCTTCGTTGTTCTCGCGGACCACGGTGAAATCGATCTCCTCCGGGCCCTTGTCCTTGAGGGGCGTGTCCACGCCGGGATACAGCTTGACGGGGCGGAGATTGATGTATTGCTCCAGCCCGAAGCGGATCTTGAGGAGGAGCCCCTTTTCGATGACCCCGGGCTTCACGTCGGGATGTCCGACCGCGCCCAGATAAAGGGTATCGAACCGCTTCAGGCCTTCCAACTCTTCGTCGGTGAGCACCGTCCCGGTGCGTAAATAACGTTCGCCGCCGTAAGCGAGGGGCGTGGCCTCGTACCGGAACGAACAGAGTTTGGAAGCGGCGTCTAATACTTTCATGCCTTCGCGGACGACTTCCGGGCCGGTGCCGTCGCCGGGCAAAACACCGATTTTGTACACCCGCTCAGCCGTCATGATTTCACCGCCAGACCCTCTTGGGGACTTGACGCCGAGGCATAATCGCGGGCGGGCATCCTGCCGGCGAGAAAGGCTTTTCTGCCCGCGGTGACGGCGTCCCGCATCGCCTCCGCCATCAGGACCGGGTCCTTGGCGGCGGCCACGGCGGTATTCATCAACACCCCGTCGACGCCTAATTCCATGCACACCGCCGCGTCCGAGGCCGTCCCCACGCCGGCATCGACGATGACGGGGCATCGCACCGCTTCCTGGACGAAACGGATATTCAAAGGATTCTGGATTCCCCGCCCCGATCCGATGGGGGCTGCGAGCGGCATGACGCAGGCCGCGCCCGCCGCTTCGAGTTTCCGCGCCATGATCGGGTCATCGTTGGTGTAAGGCATCACCACAAATTTTTCTTTGACCAGAATCTCGGTGGCCCGGAGCAGCGCCTCGGTGTCCGGGAGCAGAGTCTTCTTGTCGCCGATGACTTCGACCTTCACCAGATCGCCCAAGCCCGCGGCCCGTCCCAACCGGGCGATGCGGCAAGCCTCTTCGACCGTGTAGGCGCCGGCCGTGTTCGGCAGAATGGTGTAGCGGCGGCGATCGATGTGATCGAGCAGCGTCGGCTCCCCGGGACTGGACAGGTTCACCCGTCCGACCGCCACGGTGATCATGTCCGCGCCCGAGGCCTCGAGGGCCCGGGACATCACCTCGAAGCCGGAATATTTCCCGGTCCCGAGGATCAGCCGGGATTTGAATTCATACGGCCCGATTTTCAAGTTTCCGTCCGTCATAAATTTTCCTCAGGCCAGCGCGATCTTGCGCTCGGCTTGTTTGTAAAGTTCGGCGTATTTTTTCGCCGAGGTTTTCCAGGAAAAATCCGCTTTCATCGCGGTCTTGACCAATTCCCTCCAGGCCTTCCGGTCCTTGAAAGTCTCGCAGGCCCTTTTCAAGGCGCGATAAAGGGCCTCCGGCTTGTAGTCGCGGAAAACGAACCCCGTGCCCGTTTGCGAAGCCGGATTGAAATCGACCACCGTGTCGGCCAGTCCGCCCGTCTCCCGGACCACGGGGACCGTTCCGTACCTCATGGCGATCAATTGCCCCAGCCCGCAGGGTTCGTAATACGACGGCATCAGGAACAAATCCGATCCGGCGTAAATGCGCTTGGCCATCTTGGCATCAAAAGAAATATTGATCCCGAACTTTCGGGGGTGCTTCTTCAGCTCTTCCCGCAGGAGCAGGTGGTATTTCTCCTCCCCCGTCCCCAGGAGCACGAACTGGGCGCCGAGCTTCAGAGCCAGGTCATCCAGCACGGGGGCCAGGATGTCGAACCCTTTTTGGTCCGCGAGGCGCGAGACGATTCCGAAAAGAGGGATGTCCCGGGACACCTCCAGGTTGTTCTCTTTTTGCAGTGCCTCTTTGTTGACCTGCTTTTTGTCCAGCGTGCTCAGGGAATAATTCTGCACGATGTCGGGATCGGTCTCGGGATTCCATTCGTCAACGTCGATCCCGTTCACGATCCCCCACAAATCGGCCTTCCGCTTCTTGAGCACGCCTTCCAGGCCGCAGCCGAACTCGGCCGTCTGGATTTCCTGCGCGTACCGCTCGCTGACCGTCGTCACCAAATCGGCGTACACGATCCCGCCTTTCAGGAAACTCGCCTTTCCGTAAAACTCCAGGCGGTCCATCTGGAATTCCTCCCACCCCAGCCCGGTCGTGGGCAGCGTGTCGGGCGGGAAATTCCCCTGATAGGCCAGGTTATGGACCGTGAAAACCGTTTTGGTCCGCTTGAAAAAAGGGTCCGCCTTGTAAAGCGACTTCAGATAGACCGGAATCAATCCGGTCTGCCAGTCGTGGGC
>JACQVP010000088.1 GCA_016209715.1 Candidatus Omnitrophota bacterium | reverse complement strand
TATGCTATATTAACTAATGAAATGTCCGATAATGCTAATGGTTGGAAGCATATGAATCAATGGACTCTTAACCTTATTGACCATCTTAACTTGAGAAGTTGCGCAAGAAGGGAGCCTGAGTCGGAAGTGTGAAGGCTAGGGGACGGCAATCGGGTAGCCGTTTTCTAAGGTCGGTAAGGTTAGGAGGTGAATCTATATGAAGTTCGATAACAATTTGATTACAGGGATATTCCTGGGAGCGCTAGTGGGTGTCATCTACACGGCGCAGCTAACTCACTATCTGCCGTTTATAATTCTGGGCACGGTAGTGATGCTGCTGAGACACCTCCAGAGAAATTAATTTCGAGCCGTCAGTAGATGGACGCGGGAGGGGCGGGAGTTACCGCCCCTCCTTTTTTTATGATTGACTCCATTTTGAGATGCGAATAAACTTGACCCACCTTTCCCCATCTATCAAAACGGATGAAACTTAGAACTTATTCGGATGGCGGCGCCCGGGGCAACCCGGGACCTGGTGCCATTGGTGTTCTCATTTGCGACACGCAGGACCGGGTGTTGCTGGAGCACCACGACATCATTGGAAGGGCGACCAATAACGTCGCGGAATATTGCGCGCTGATCGGGGCCTTGGCTTTGGCCAAGGAGATGGGGGCGGAAGAAGTCGAGTCATTTCTGGACAGTGAATTGGTGGTCCGGCAGCTCGGAGGCGTTTACCGGGTCAAGACGGACCATATCAGACAGCTGATCGAAGAAGTCCGGAAACTCGAACAGAACTTTCGCAAGGTTTCCTACCAGCATTTGCCCCGCACGCATAACAAGCTGAGACACGCGGACCGTCTGGTGAATCGGGCCCTGGATCAAGCCGAGGCCGGATCGGCCCCCGCGTGATACGGATGAGCGCATGAATCAAGATTTAGCGTATTATTCATGGGTCGCAGCCACAGGGATCGCGACCGGCTTTTTGAGCGGCTTGCTGGGAGTGGGGGGCGGCGTGGTGATGGTCCCGATCTTTATGTACGTGTTCAAAACAGATGTTCACACCGCCATCGGGACCTCACTCGCGGTGATCGTCCCGACCGCCCTCATGGGCGCGCTGAAGCATTATTCGCAGCAGTCCCTCGATTTTCGTTTGTTCTGGATCGTTTCGATATTTGCGCTTCTCGGGGCCTTTGCCGGAGCCCATGTCTCGTTGGGCGCAGCCGCCCCGGTTTTGAAAAAAACTTTTGCCGTGTTTCTTTTTTGCCTGTCGATTTACATCTACGTGAGAGGATAAAAACAAATGATCAGCGAGCGTCTCAAGGAAGTTCCCCCGCAACGTTTCGGCGTCCAATTTGAAGCCATGCGCGAAGAGATCATGGCCCGCATCGAGCGCGTGTGTCAAAAAGGCCAATTCATCCTGGGCCCGGAAGTGAAAGCTTTCGAAGAAACTTTTGCGCGCTGGCTGGGGGCCGGACACGGGATCGGCGTGGCTTCCGGATCCGACGCGCTGTTGCTGGCCTTGCTCGCCCTGGAAATCGGCCCGGGAGACGAAGTCATCACCACGCCGTTCACTTATTTTGCCACGGGCGAATCGATCGTGCGCGCCGGCGCACGGCCTGTTTTTGTCGATATCGATCCGAAGACTTACAATCTCCGGGCCGACAAAATCGAGGAAAAGATCAACGCCCGCACCAAGGCCATTTTGCCGGTTCATATTTACGGGCAGCCCTGCCGCATGGACGCGGTTTTGGACCTGGCGGCGCGGAAACGCCTCGCGGTGGTGGAAGATTGCGCGCAGGCGCACGGCACCTTGTGGAGCGGGCGCAAGGTCGGCACGTTCGGGGATTACGGGTGTTTCAGTTTTTATCCCACCAAGAATTTGGGCGCATACGGCGACGGCGGTTTTGTCGCCGCCCGCGAGGACGCGCGCGCCCTCGAGGTGCGGATCCTGCGCTCGCACGGCGCCTTGAAGAAGTACCATCACGAAAAGCTGGGGATCAATTCCCGGCTGGACGAAATCCAGGCCGCGATTCTGAACGTCAAACTGAAATTCCTCGACCAGGCCCTCGCCGCCCGCCGCCAGCGCGCCCACCGTTACAACGAATTGCTGCGCAACGCCGGCCTGACCGAGATTCAAACGCCTTACGAAGAGCCGCAGGGATTCCACACGTACCATCTGTACGTGATCCGCGCTCCGCGCCGTGACGCGCTTCTCCAGCATCTCGAAAAATCGGGCATCGGCGCCGGGGTCTATTATCCTTTTCCGCTCCATTTGGAGAAACCGTTCGCATTTTTGGGGTACGGCAAAGGCCTGTGCCCGGAGGCGGAGAAGGCTTCGCTCGAGACGCTGGCGCTTCCGCTGTTCCCGGAGATGACCGACGATGATCAGGACTATGTCGTCGAAAGAGTAGCCCAGTTTTATCGCGGCTAGGCGGCCGCAAAGCGTGGGGCCGGCAGGAGCTCCGGCAATTCCGTTGACGATGGCCGAGTAATTTGCTATCCTCTCCGCCTATTAACTGGAAGGAAACCCTTGAAACATTTCATTTTCTCCGCGTTCTTATTGTTCTTCGCGCTCAATCTCTCCTCCGCCTCGGCGGAGACTTCCAAATCGTTTGAGACCGGCAAGGTCCGTTATTCCGCTCCGTCGCCGTGGGAGGAAACTCAGGTGACCTCGTCCATGCGTCAGGCCCAATTCCGCATTCCCAAAGCCGAAGGAGATCTCGAGGACGCCGAAATGGCGGTTTTCTATTTTGGCTCGGGGCAGGGAGGCGCCGTGGACGCCAACGTCGCGCGATGGGCGGGCCAATTCCATGCCGCAGACAAGGGCGGGCCGGTCGCGCCGGACGTGGGAAAGACGGCAGTCAACGGCCTGAAAGTGACCACCGTGAAGATCGAAGGGACCTACATGGGCGGCATGGGGTTCGGAAACCAGGAACCGAAGGCGGATTTCGCGCTTTTGGGAGCGATTGTGGAAGGTCCGGAGGGACCCGTGTTCTTCAAATTGACGGGGCCCAAGAAGACGGTGGAAAACACGGCCGGGCAGTTTCAGGCGCTGATCGAGAGTTTCAGCCTGCAATTCTGACTCGTTTATGACGGAGGCCGTTCCGAATTCCCAGCGGAAATTGTTCTTTGGATTGTTTATTTTTCCCCTGCTGATCGCGGTGGGGATGGCGATCCTCCTTTGCACGGTCGTTTTTCTCACGCATGAAGCCGAGACGCCGGAGTCTCTCATCGCGGCCATCAAGACGGGGGCCCCGAGCAAGCGCTGGCAAAAAGCTTTCGAGCTGTCGAACGAGCTGAACCGCGATCCCGGGGCCCTGCGAGGGAAGAGTGTCATGAGGGAAATCATTCATATCCTCGAAGATCCCTCTCACTACGATCCCAAGACCCGCGGCTTCATGGCCGTGGCACTCGCTCACTTCGACGAGCCGGAAGCGGAAGAGGCCCTGCGGAAGCGGCTCTCGGCGCAAGACGACGAGCAAGTGGTCTTGTACGCGCTTTGGGCGCTGGGCAGTTTGGACGCCGTGCAGGCGCTGGGAGATATCGCCCCTTATTTGAAGAGCGAAAACGCGGGCCTGCGGAAAATGGCGGCCTACGTGGCGGGGGCGCTGGAAGGCGTCGAGCTGGCGCCGGTCCTCCGCGTTTTGCTCGACGATCCGGTCCGCGACGTGCAATGGAACGCGGCCATCGCGCTGGCAAGGCTGCGCGATCCCTCGGGCCGTGACGTTATCTTGAAAATGCTGGACGCGCCGGACGCGAGCGAGGGTTTGTCCGAGGCGGAAGCCGAGAAAAACCGGATCAACGCGATCCGGGCCCTGGGTTTGATCCGGGACCCGCGGGCCGACGAAGTTCTGAATCATCTTTCGAAAACCGATAAAAGTTTGAAGGTAAGACAGTCGGCCTTAGAGGCCCTGCAAACGACGCGCTGACATGACGACACCCGAGACACCCAAACCGGCTCCCGCTCCGACGCCTGCTCCCGCGGCTATTTCGCCGGCCGCCGCGCCGAAACCCGCGCCCGCTCCCGCCGCTGTGAAACCGGCGGCCCCCGTGAAACCAGCCGCCCCCGCATCTCCGGCCCGCCGCAAATTCATTTCCTGGTTTGGACTGGCCTGGACGGCGTTCACCGCGGCGACGATGGGCGCTCTTTCTCTCGTCCTTCGTTTCATGTTTCCCAACGTGCTGTTCGAACCGCCGACGAGTTTCAAGGCCGGGTTCCCCAGCGATTACGAGATCGGGACCGTGGACATGAGGTGGAAGGACAAGTTCGGGGTGTTCATCATCCGTTCCGCCGAGGGCCTGTACGCCCTTTCGAACGTCTGCACCCACCTTGGCTGCACGGTGAACTGGCTGGGCGGGGAAAATAAATTCAAATGCCCCTGCCACGGCAGCGGATATTACAAGAACGGGATCAATTTCGAAGGGCCCACGCCGCGGCCGCTCGAACGGTTTGCCGTTTCCCTGGCCGAAGACGGACAGATCCTCATAGACAAAAGCAAAAAATACCAGCAGGAAAAGGGCCAGTGGAACGATCCGAACTCTTTTTTGAACGTGTAAGCGGAGGGAGTTGAACCATGCCGGAAGCCCCCAAACCCAAGTTCGATCTCAAGAAATTCATCACGGAAGGCCAGCTCTGGAAGTCCATTTTCCGCCACGGCTACACGACCTCCGACCGCGACCGCGCCCTCACCGTCCTCACCAACGTTTTTTTCCATCTTCATCCGGTCAAGGTCCGGAAATCCGGCGCCCGGTTCGGGTTCACCTGGTGCGCCGGCGGGTTGTCCTTCTTCGTGTTTCTCACGCTTGTCGTGAGCGGCATCCTGCTCATGTTCTATTACCGGCCGACGGTGGAATACGCCTACAACGACATCATGGCGCTCCGGGACCACGTCCCTTTCGGCATCATGCGCGAGCTGCACCGCTGGGGCGCGCACGCCATGATCATCACCGTCTGGATCCACATGTTCCGCGTCTTTATGACCGGCTCCTACAAGCCGCCCCGGGAATTCAATTGGGTGATCGGCGTGATCCTGCTCGTGCTCACCATGCTGCTCAGCTTCACGGGGTATCTCCTGCCCTGGGACCAGCTGGCGATGTGGGCCATCACCGTGGGAAGCAACATGGCTCGCGCCACGCCGTTCCTCGGCCATGAAGGGCCGGGCGCGGCCATGCTCGCCATCGGCGATATCCAGCTCGTCCACGCGGCGAGCGACGTGCGTTTCGCGCTGCTCGGCGGCCGGTTCGTCGGGGCCGGCGCGCTCCTGCGCTTCTATATCCTGCATTGCGTGGCCATCCCGACGGCCGTGGTCATCCTGATGGCGGTGCATTTTTGGAGGATCCGGAAAGATGGGGGCATCAGCGGTCCGTTATGATTGAAGCCGTCAAGCAGGCCATCAATTCATTTTCTTCGCCGGTGACGATTTTTTCCGCCTCCCTGGCTATGTTCGCGCTCTTCGTCCTCTTTCCCCGGCAGATCACCTCGCCCTGGTGCACCGTGCCGATCCTGCTTTTGGTGCTGGCATTTTTCGCGGTGGGCCTGACCGACGAGCATTTCGTCAAGATCGTGACCGCCCCGGACAATGTCCCCATCGTGGCCATGATATTCATCGCGGGCTATTTCACCTGGTACGCCATGAGAAAGGCCTGCCTGAATGACGCGCGGCTGGAGCGCGGCGAGCCGACGTTTGAAAAGACCGAGACGGACGAAAAGGTCCTCGTTTTCCCGTACCTGATCTATATCGAATTCGTGGTCGCTCTGGTCTACGCGATCGGGCTGGTGCTCTGGTCCATTCTTTTGAAGGCTCCCTTGGAGGAGCCCGCCAACCCGACCGTGGCGCCGAACCCCAGCAAGGCCCCGTGGTATTTTCTCGGCCTGCAGGAAATGCTGGTGTACTTCGACCCGTGGATTGCGGGGGTCCTCTTTCCGACTTTGATCATCATCGGCCTGTGCGCGATTCCTTACATCGACCGTGATCCTCAGCCGGCCGGCTTCTATTGTTATAAGCAGCGCCGCCCCATGGTCATCGTTTTCCTGTTCGGATACTGGATCCTCTGGATCCTTCTCATCCTGGTGGGGACCTTCTTGCGGGGGCCCAACTGGAACTTTTTCGGGCCGTTCGAAGTCTGGGACGTGCACAAGGTGGTGCCCCTGGTCAACGTCAATTTGTCCGATTTTATTTTCATCAAAGGGCTCGGGTGGGGGCTTCCCAAGCAATGGTTTCTGCGCGAGGCGCCGGGGATCCTCCTTTGCCTGCTCTACTTCATGGTCCCGACCACGGTCGCGGCCAAGACCTGGCTCAAAAAGCTGGTGGAAAAGCTGGGCCCGGTCCGGTACAGCGTCCTGATGATTCTTCTTCTGTCGATGCTCGCGCTGCCGATCAAAATGTATTTGCGCTGGGCCTTTAATCTGAAATATATCGTGGCCATCCCGGAATTCTTTTTCAACATTTAACGCCCTATGCCCAAGGAAAATCCCACTCTTTACAGCGTGCCCAAGACCACGATGTGGTTCGCCATCGTGAGCCTGATCCTCCTGGGCTCTCTCATCTGGACGGTGTACGCGGACTACGCCCGCGAATGGAAGACCTGGCAGAGGCAGTTTGTGCGGCTGAAACTCGAAAAGGCCCGCGCCGAGCTGGCGCAGGCGGAGCAGGGCGTCGATGTCAAGAAACTCGAGGAGCTGAACCGGCGCCACGCGGAGGCTCAGAAATCGCTCGCCGCGCGCCGGGCCGAAATCCGCCGCCTTCAAAAGGACCTGGCGAAGCGCGATCTCGAGCTCGGCAAGGTCCGCACCCGCGCGCAGGACTTGAAGCAGTACGAGGATTCTTACAAATATTATTTCGAGGAATACCGTTTGCACCGGGATCCGCGTGCCGCGGAATACGAAGCCAAGCTCGGCGAAGTCCGGGCCGAGGCGGAGAAAGTGAAGCGCGAGCTGGAGGGCTTGGAGGCCGCGCGGGAGATCGAGGCGCGCCAAGCGGACGAGTATCAGGCCGGGGAAAAGGAACTCGCAATCCAGATCGAGGAACTCGTCAAGGCGAAAAAAACCGCCGCGGCCAAAGTCAAAAAGCTCAATCCGTCCCTCGTCACGGAATTGCTCAATGCCCCCATGCTGGACTTCATCGCGCCCACGCTCAGGATTCAGCAAGTGGTGCTGGAGGACCTCCGGGACGATTACCATTTCATTCAAGTGCAGAAAGTCGACCGCTGCACCACCTGCCACCTCGGCATCGACCAGAAAGGGTTTGAGGACGCCCCGCAGCCTTTTCGCACGCACCCTAAACCCGAGCTTTTCCTTTCCCCCTCCTCGCCTCACCCGATCGAAAAAGTGGGCTGCACGGTCTGCCATTCCGGCAGCGGTCACGCCGTCAGCTTTACGGAGGCGGCCCACACCCCCCGGAACGAGGAGCAGATGAAGGAATGGCAGAAAAAATACCGGTGGCGGCCGATGGAGAAATGGGACGCGAAAATGCTGCCGCTGGACCACACCGAGGCCTCCTGCGCCAAATGCCATCGCAACGTGGTCGAAGTCCCTCAGGCCGAACGTCTGAACCGGGGCCGGCGCATGGCCGAGACCTACGGGTGTTTCGGGTGCCACAAGATCGAGGGGTTCGAGAACCGCTGGAAGGTGGGGCCCAGCCTGTTCAACGTTCAGAGCAAAGTGAAGGCGGACTGGCTGACCCGGTGGCTCGCCGACCCGAAATCATTCCGCGCTTCGACCCGGATGCCCCAAATTTTTCATCTCTCGAACGCCTCGGCGCCGGAAGAAAAGAAAATCAACGACGCCGCCATCGAAGGGATCGCCGCCTACCTCATGAAGAACTCCGATGCGGCCGAGTTGGCCGAGCCGCCGGTTCCGGGCGACGCCGGGCGGGGCCGGAAATTAGTGGAAGAAACCGGGTGTCTCGGGTGCCATACCGTGGACGGCAAGGGAACAAGCCGTTTCGGCCCCGAGCTCTCCGGCCTGGGAAGCAAGACCAGCGCGGCCTGGGTCTTTACCTGGGTGAAAGACCCGAAACATTTTTCTCCCGACACGCGCATGCCGAACCTGCGCCTGACGGACCAGGAAGCGTCGGACATCGCCGCCTACCTCGTTTCCCTGAAAAACGAAGCGTTCGAGAAAACACCGCCTGTCCGTCCCGAACCTGCGGCGGTGGACTGGCTGGTGCTGGAAAACTTCAAGAAGACGATGCGGGCGAGCGAGGCCGAGGCGGAACTGGCGAAGATGTCGCCGGAGGCCAAACTGCAGTTTGTCGGCAAGAGCTCGATCGCCCACCAGGGCTGCTACGCCTGTCACGACATCAAAGGTTTTGAAGAGGCCAAGCCCATCGGCACCGAACTTTCCGACCACGGGAGAAAAGACATTCACCAGCTTGATTTCGGGCTGATCCATATCGAGCACACCCGTCACGGGTGGTTTTTCCAGAAGCTGAAGGAACCGCGCATTTTCGACCGCGGCAAGGTGAAGGCGTATTACGAAAAACTCAGGATGCCCGATTTCAACTTCACGGACGAAGAGGCGGGCGCGCTGGTGACTTTCCTGCTCAGTCTCACGCGCGAGGAGATCCCGCTCGAGATGCAGCGGCTTTTGAATTTGAAGGAACAGGCGGTCGAGTCCGGGCGCCTGCTGGTTTCCAAGTTCAATTGCCAGGGCTGCCACACGCTCGACGGCAAGACAGCGGAAGTGCGAGGCTTCATCGAAGAGGCCGGCAACGCGCCCCCCGTCATCGACGGGGAAGGGGCCAAGGTGCAGCAAAAATGGCTGCATGAATTCCTGCGCCAGCCGGTCACCATCCGCCCGTGGCTCACCTACCGCATGCCGACGTTCGGGTTTTCGGACGATCACGCCAAAGAGTTGGTGGAATATTTCTCCTATCTGGCCGGCGAGGACGTGAGCTACCGCGGCCTGGAACTGCCGGATGTTTCTCTCGAGAAATTGGGCGACGGAAAAATGCTCTTCGAAAAATTTCAATGCGTCAAATGCCACAAGCTGGACAAGGCGAGCGCCATGCTGGGCGCTTCTTTTCTTGCCCCGGATCTGGTTCTGTCCAAGGCCCGGCTCCAGCCGGACTGGGTGATCGAATGGCTCAAAGACCCGCAGGTGCTGCAGGAGGGGACCATGATGCCGACCTTCTTCCCGGATGGTTCGACTCCGCTGCCGGACGTGCTCGGCGGGGACCCCCAGCAGCAAATCGAGGCCATACGGGATTATCTGTTCCGGTATGCCCCGGACGAGGACGCGCCCGCGGAGACGCCTCCGCCCGCCCCGGTCACGCCGAAAAGCTGACCGGAGATCCCGATTGAAAACCTCCGGATGATTTCGTAACATGAAGGAGTATTTGGCAATTAAACCTGTATCGACATTAGATCCATGGAGAAAAAGATGAAAACGATGCTTGCCTTGGGAGTGGCTTTTGCCTTGATTTTTACCGCCGGCCTGCCGGCCGCCGACGCCGCGACGCTGGCGGGGAAGGTGGCCTTTGAAGGCACCGCTCCGGTCGCCGAAAAGATGGCTATGGACGCGGATCCGACCTGCCAGATGCTCCATCCCGACGGCGCGGTGGCGGACGACGTGATCGTGAACTCAAACGGCACTTTGAAGAACGTGTTTGTGTACGTCAAAGAGGGCGTGACCGGCACGTTTCCGGCTCCGACCGACGCTGTCCAATTCGACCAGCACGGGTGCCAGTACACCCCGAAGGTTTTCGGGATCCAGGTCAACCAGCCGCTGGAGATCATCAACAGTGACAACACGCTCCACAACGTGCACGCCCTTCCGCAAAATAGCAAGGAATTCAATCTGGGGATGCCGATTCAGGGGATGAAGCTCAAGAAGACCTTCACCTCCCCGGAAGTCATGGTCAAGATCAAGTGCGAGGTCCATCCTTGGATGAGCGCCTACGCCGGGGTCCTGGAGCATCCGTTTTACGGCGTGACCAATGAGGAGGGCGCCTTCGAGATCAAGAACCTGCCTCCGGGCAATTACGTGGTCGAGACCTGGCACGAGAAATACGGCGCGCAAACCCAGAACGTGACGATCGCCGGCGCGGACGAGGCGAAAGAACTGGCGTTCTCCTACAAGGGGTAATCGTCTGAGAATTTTGCATCGTTATTGTCAAGCGGTCGCGGCCGCGACTTTCCTTTTGATCATCGCCGGCGGATTGGTGACCAGCACCGGTTCCGGGCTGGCCGTGCCGGACTGGCCCTTGTCCTACGGGCAGTTCTTTCCGCCCATGATCGGAGGCATCCGTTTCGAGCACACCCATCGCGTGATCGCCGGAACGGTGGGGATCCTCACTCTCATCCTCTCGATCTGGCTCTTCCGGCGGGAGCAGCGCGGATGGGTGAAGCGCCTCGGTTTGGCCGCGCTGGCTGCGGTGGTCGTGCAGGCGGTGTTGGGAGGCATCACCGTCCTTTATTTTCTCCCCGACATTGTCTCCGTCACGCATGCCTGTCTGGCCCAGACATTTTTCGGCCTGACGGTGGCCATCGCTCTGGTGACGTCGAAAGGCTGGAGGGAGGACCTTCCCTATGAATTCGACCGGGACCCCTCCTCTCTCCGTCAGATTTTGATCGCCACCGATGTGTTTCTTTATCTTCAGCTGATTCTGGGTGCCGTGGTGAGGCATACGGAAGGGCTGGGGATCGCTTTCCACATCGTGGTCGCCCTGCTCGTGCTTCTCCATGTGCTGATCACGCTTCAAACCGCTTCCCGCATCACGGGCGAGAAAAAAATACTGAGGCCGGCCCTGTCGCTGGGACTCCTCGTGACGATCCAATTTTTCCTGGGGTTGGGCGCCTTCATCGTGAAAATCGTTCTGAAAAATACCGGCGCGGTCCCGTATCCGGCCACGGTCTTTTTTGCCACGGCCCACCAGGCCACCGGCGCGCTGGTGCTGGCCACGGCCCTGCTTTTGACCATGCGGGTGTTTCGGCGACTGGCCTCCCGGAATTGCGGAGCCCCCGTCGCCGTCCCGTCCGAGTCATGAACCGGCCGGCGGCCGGTGCCCTCCGGCTTACCTTTAAACCGAGGATCTGGTTATCGGCCGTGTCCAGCCGCTTCGAATTGACCAAGCCTCGCCTGACCTTTCTCGCCGTGCTCACGACTCTTTGGGGATTTGCCACGGCCTCCCCCGGCCGCTTGGATGTGGCCGGCCTCGGCCACACGCTCTTCGCGGCTTTTCTCCTGGGCGGAGGCGTGAATGCCTTGAATCAATTTTTTGAGAGAGAGACCGACGCCAAGATGAAGCGGACGGAGCAGCGCCCCATTCCGTCCGGAAGGCTCACCGAGGAGCAGGCCTTCAATTTCGGCCTCTTTCTTTCGGTCGTGGGGATCCTCGATCTGCTTTTTTTCGTGAATGTTCCGGCCGCGTTGACGGGTCTCGCCGTGTTGATCACGTATCTGGTTTTTTACACACCGCTCAAGCAAAAGACGGGGCTCGCCGTTTTTGCGGGCGCCGTGCCGGGCGCGCTTCCGCCCGTCATGGGATGGGCCGCAGGGGCCGGGCGGCTTGATGCCGGAGCGGCGATCCTTTTCGCCGTCTTGTTTTTTTGGCAATTGCCCCATTTTTTCGCTATCTCCTGGATGTACCGGGAAGATTATGCCAAGGCGGGGATCCCCCTCCTCCTCGACTGGGACGGCAAAGATCCGGCCAAACCGGCCCGTTGGATTTTTATCTCGAGCCTGGTCCTGTTTGCGGTCACGCTCGCGCCGCCCTTCTTCGGACTGGGCGGAACGGTTTATCTCGCGGGCGCGGTCCTGCTCGGAATCCTGTTTTGCGCGGTCGCGCATCCCAATCGCGCGGCGAGGCAGGCGGCTTATGCCCGGCAGGTGTTCCTGGCTTCCATCGCCTATCTTCCTTTGATCATCCTCTTTCTTATCGTGGACGGATTATGAGGCCCGCGATATTTTGCCCGCTCCTGCTCGCCTGGCTTCTTTCTTGCCCTGCGGCGGCCGGAGAATCCGGCGCGCTGCCCGATTACGGCGCCTTGAGCGAATTCACGCTGAAGGACAGCCGAGGGGGCACGTTTTCGCGCGGGGAAATGGAGGGACAGGTGTGGGTGGCCGATTTTATTTTCACCCGTTGCACCGGGACCTGCCCGCGCATGAGCCTCGAAATGGGGCGCCTGCAGAAGGAGCTGCCCGGGGTCGGGTTCCTCTCGTTTACGGCCGACCCCGCGCATGACACGCCCGAGGTCTTGGGCCGCTACGCCAAGGACTACGGCGCCGGAGACCGCTGGGTCTTCCTGACCGGCGCGCCCGAAGTCCTGAACCGTGTTTCCGCCAGCCTGCATCTCGGACTCGGAGAGGACCCCGCGACCCACAGTGTCCGATTCATTCTCATCGACCGGCAGGGACGGATCCGCGGCTATTACGATCCGACCGAAAAAGATTATGTCGCTAAAATCCGGCGGGATCTCTCGCTTCTCGGGGATTGATATGGGCGCCCTTCCGGAAAGAAAATCGAGCGTTGGCTGGTGGATCGGCTGGATCGTCCTGACCATCGGCTCTTTTTTCGCTTCCTGCGCCTTCTGGACCTGGATCATCGCCAAGCACCTCGGCCCGGTCCGGGAGGGAAACACTTCCATCCTTTGGGTCGCCGCCGTCTTCGGCAGTTGGATGGTGCTCTTGGTTCCCCTGATCGTGGTCATGTACAACAAAGTAGACCGCGCCTACGAAGAGGCGCGTATCCGCCGCGAGGCCCGGGCCGAAGAACGCGCCCGCGAAGCGCGCCGCGGAGCCCCCTCTTTCCGGACTGATTATCTGGCGCCGCAAAGCCGTTTGCTGAGCCGGCAATTGAGGCGCAAACTGAATAAAATCCCGCGCGCGATCCGCGGCGGGCAACTGGTGAACCTGCGCCTGAAAGACGGACGGACCATCGAGAATGTTTTTGTCTCCGGGCGGCGCGAAATCCTGGGGGTTTACGGAATGGAAAAGATCTCATTCACGGCCGGGGACGTGGGGGATTTGGAGGCGGTGGATTTGGACCGGCTGCCGGAATTTCAGGAGGAACGCTGGCTCCGTTTGGACGGGGTCAGCGCCTGGGACCGTGTCTGAGGGCTGGCAAGGCCTGCTGGGCCTCGTGGCGTCCTGCCGGGAGGCGTCCCTCGCTACCCTGGAAGAGAAACGCCCTTATGTGAGCGTCACCGGCTACGTGCTTTCCCAGCCGGACGATCTGCGCGTGGCCGTGCTCCTGAGCAGCCTGGCCCGCCACACGCGGAACATCCGCAACCGGCCGGACGTGAGCCTCTTGATCGTGGAAGAGGCCCAAAACCTGCCGGTCCACGAAAAGTCCCGCATCACTCTGATGGGCGCCGCCGCCGCGGTCGAGGACGCCGCCCGGACCGCGCAGTTAAAGGACGCTTATCTCGACCGTTTTCCGCGGGCGCAATCGTTCTTCTCGCTCCCGGATTTCCGGTTCTACGAAATCGTTCCCGACGAAATCCATTGGATCGGCGGTTTCGGCAAGGCGGGCACCTGGGTGCGACGCGAAAACGGCTGGCAGGAATTGACGAAAGAAGCGCGGCGGTGATACCATGAATCCCATGGAAAACTTTTTATCCGCCGAATCCGTCCAAAAGGCCCGCGAAGTCGCCGAAAACCGGGCCAAAAAACTTCCGCGGAAGAAGCTGCCCCAAAAATTGGCCGTCATCGACCAGAGCGGCTGCACCGGCTGCGAGGCCTGCATCATTTTCTGTCC
>JACQVP010000090.1 GCA_016209715.1 Candidatus Omnitrophota bacterium | reverse complement strand
GTCCTTTCCAGCGCGGGCGGATCCATCAGCAAGAAGTTCGTCCCGTCTGCCATCGAAGCGGGTGCCGTGGTGATCGACAACACGAGCGCGTTCCGGATGGACCCCGAGGTCCCGCTGGTGGTGCCGGAGATCAATCCGGAGGACATCGCCCAGCACAAGGGCGTTATCGCGAACCCGAACTGCTCGACCATCATCATGCTCATGCCCCTCTTTCCGATCCATCGCCGGGTCCCGATCCGCCGGATCATCGCGGCGACGTACCAATCGGTGAGCGGCGCGGGCGCCAAGGCCATGCACGAACTGGAAAAGCAGACGCGGGAATACCTCGAAGGCAAGACCCTGACGCGCGAGATCTTCCCGCATCAGATCGCCTTCAACCTCTTCTCGCACAACAGCGCGGTGAAAGAGAACGGGTACAACGAGGAAGAGATCAAGATGGTGAACGAGACCAAGAAGATCTTCCACGAGCCCGACATCCGCGTCGTGGCCACGACCGTGCGCGTCCCGATTTACCGCGCCCATTCCGAGGCCCTTTATATCGAGTTGAAGGAACGCCTCACGGCCTCCGAAGCGCGCGAGATCCTCGCCAAGGCGCCCGGAATCACGCTCGTGGACGACCGTGAGAAAAATTATTTCCCGATGCCGGTGGAAGCCAGCGGCAAGGACGACGTGCTCGTGGGCCGCATCCGCGAGGACTTGTCCCTGGAGAACGGTCTCGCCCTTTTTGTCAGCGGCGACCAGCTGCGCAAAGGGGCCGCCCTCAACGCCGTTCAAATCGCGGAGCGTCTCATCCGGGATTGATCCTCGATGCGCAATATCCGGCTGGTGCTTGAATACGACGGGACCCGCTTCTTCGGTTTTCAAAAGCAGAAACGGGCCCGCACGATCCAGCGGGAGATCCAAAAGGCGCTTTTCAGGATCCTGCGCGAGCGGGTGTCCGTGATCCCGGCGAGCCGGACCGACAGCGGAGTACACGCCCGGGGCCAAATCGTAAATTTCAAAACCCGCTCGGGCATCCCCCTCCCCAACATCCGGCGCGCGCTCAATTCCTATCTGCCGGAAGACCTGGCCGTCCGCAAGATCAGTCTTGCTCCCGGGAATTTTCATGCCCGTTATCACGCCAAGCGAAAACGCTATTGTTACCGCCTGCTCACCGGAAGCGACCGCCGGCCCCTGGAGCGTTTCTATGCCGCGCACTGTTCATTTCCCTTGGACGTCCCCTTGATGCAGAAAGCGGCCCGGCGGCTGGTGGGGCGGAAAGACTTCCGTTCGTTCCAGGCCCATTCCGAGGGAGAAAAGAGCACTGTCCGCACGCTGTATCGCTCGGAGGTCAGGAAAAAAGGGCAATTCCTTCATTTTGTTTTCGAGGGCGACGGTTTCCTCTACAACATGGTCCGCAACATCGTGGGCACTCTGCTCCTCGTGGGCCGCGGAAAAATCAGCCTGGCCGATTTCGACCGGATCCTCGAGGCGCGCGATCGCAGACAGGCCGGTCCGACCGCGCCCCCGCAAGGATTGGTACTCGAGAAAGTGTCCTATGCCTGAGGCGCTCGAGCGGCTGGCGGCGGCTGCTTTGTGCGTCCTGTTGTTCGTTTCTTCCGCCCGGGCCGAAGTGGTCCGTGAGGCCGCCGTCGCCGGCGCCTTTTACCCCGCTGAACCCGAATCTCTTTCTTTGATGCTGGACCAATTCCTGGAATCGGCCGGAGAAGCCGTGCCCGATGCCCGGCGGCCTTTCGCCATTCTGGTGCCGCACGCGGGCTTCGTCTATTCCGGCCGCATCGCAGCTCGCGCTTATCGCCTCCTCGCCGGCCATGATTTCGACACGGTCCTTCTGCTGGGCCCGTTCCACCGCGCGCTGTTTCCCGGGGCCTCGGTGTGGTCCTCCGGGGTCTGGAAAACTCCGCTCGGAAACTGCGAAATCGACGGGGAACTGGCCCAAGCGCTGATCCGCGCCGATCCCCGGTTCCGGTTTATCCCGCAGGCCCATGAGGGCGAACATTCTCTGGAAGTCCAGTTGCCCTTCCTGCAAAAAGTCCTGCGTGATTTCAAAATCGTCCCGGTCACCGTGAGCGATCCCTCGGCCGAAAATTGCCGCGCTTTGGCCCGGGCGATTGTCCGGGTGCTCGGTGAGACCTCCAAGAAGGTGCTGATCGTGGGGTCGAGCGATCTGAGCCATTATCGTCCCGACAGTGCGGCTCGCCCCATGGACGCGGCCGTCTTGGATCTTTTGGCGAAACAGGAGGCGGGGGACCTGGCCTCCGCGCTGAACGAAAAAAGGGGGGAGATGTGCGGCGCGGCGGCGGCTTTGACCCTTCTGGAAATTTTAAAATTGACGGGCCGCGCGGATTCGGAGGTGCTAGAATATGCCACTTCCGGCGACGCGACCGGCGATCGTTCCTCGGTCGTCGGCTATGGCGCCGTGCTTTTCTGGGAACGCCAAGATTCCGGATTGGAAGGGGCCGCTTTGGACGAGAGTTTGCAGAAAGAATTGTTGAGCATCGCCCGCCGGGCCATCGAAACCGCCGTAGCCTCCCCGAAAGCCCCCTCCTATGAGCCCGAAGTCACCGCGCCGCCGTTGAAGGAGAACCGCGCCGTTTTCGTCACCCTTTGGAAGAACGGCCGCTTGCGCGGATGCATCGGCAGCACTCAAGCCGCCGAGCCCTTGTACCGGGCCGTGCGAAACATGGCCCTGCAGGCGGCGTTTCACGACTTTCGCTTTTCTCCGGTCACTGCCGGGGAGCTCGCGCAAGTCAAGATCGACATCTCCATTCTCAGTCCGCCCCGGAAGATCAAGGACGCCGGCGAGATCGTGCTCGGCAAGCACGGCGTGATCGTCGCGCGCGGGGAAAAGGGCGGGCTCTTTCTGCCGAAGGTGGCGGAGGAGACGGGATGGACGAAAGAGGAGTTTCTCTCTCAGCTCTGTTCCCAGAAGGCCGGGCTTCCGCGCGATGCGTGGCGGGACCCGAACACACAGCTGTTTATTTTTACCACCCAAGATTTCGGTGAAGTGATACAATAACGCCTTCCTTCGCTCCCGCCTTCGAGCCTTCTCTCCAAAGGAGGCATGGCGTGAATCCATCCCAGCTATCCATCAAATCTTGGCCTGAAAGCGAACGTCCCCGGGAGCGCCTGATCAAACAGGGCGTTCGCGCATTGTCCGACGCCGAATTGCTTTCCATCCTTTTGCGGACGGGGATACCCGGCAAGGACGCGCTTCAGCTGGCGCGGGAGCTCTTGAAGGAGCACGGGGGCTGGCGGGGACTGCTCGCGCTGGGCGCGGAGGATCTCGGCCGGGTCCGCGGCCTGGGGCCTTCAAAGGCGGCCGCGCTGCTGGCAGTCGCGGAGATCGCCAAAAGGCAGCTGCGGGAAGACCTGATCGGCCGGCATTTCATTCGCGATCCCCGCTCCATCGTGGATTATCTTTACGGCAGTCTCCGGGACTGTAAGAAGGAAGTATTCAAAGTGCTGTTCTTGAACAAAGCCAACCGCATCCTCGCCGAACGGGATCTTTTTGAGGGCACCGTCGACGAGACCGCCGTGCATGTGCGGGAGGTCGTGCGCGCGGCGCTCCAGTGCCACGCCACGGCATTGGTCCTGGTGCACAATCATCCGTCGGGGAGAACGGAGCCGAGCCGCGATGACCGGCTGATCACGGCGAAGATTGCCGACGCCTGCGCGACGGTGGCCATCAAAGTGCTGGACCACATCATCGTCGGGGACAATCAGTATTTCAGCTTTCGCGAGCAGCAACAGCTCCCGGTCGGACTCTGATTTTATAACTGTTGTATGCGGTACGAGTTATGAATGCCTACGGCATTGGGCGGCAATCGGGTCTAATTTCGATCCACTGCTTGTAGATTTAGATTTTTTTGATATGATTGAGCAATTCCGGTATCATGAATAAAAAGGAAACCGATGGAAACTAAGCCAGTCGAAGTTCTGCTCAAAGAGAAAAAGATTTATCAGATCGTCAATCCCAAGCTGGTGCAGGCCCCTCCCGAGATGACCGTCGAAGAAGCCGTCAATCTCATGTGCGAAAACAAGGCGGGTTATATCGTGGTGGCCAAGAACAAAAAAGTGGTTGGGGTCTTCACGGAGACGGACCTGATCAACAAGGTCTTGGAAAACGGCATCGACTGGAAACGTCCGCTCAGCGATTTCATGACCCAGGACGTGAAGACGCTCAACATCAAAGAGCCGGTGGGGCACGCGATCGACCTGATGGGACAAGGCGGCTTTTATCATATTCCCCTCGTGAACGATGAGGGCCAGCTGGTCAACGTGCTCTCCGTTCGGACGCTGATTCGTTTCCTGGCCGAATTTTATCCTACGGAAGTCTATAATCTCCCGCCGAAGCCGAATCAGGCCATGGCGACGCCCGAAGGGGGCTGAGCGCATGGCGAACGTCAAACAAAAAACTGCCGTAAACAGCGTGACCGTCCGTTTTGCCGGGGATTCCGGCGACGGGATGCAGCTCACCGGAGACCAGTTCACCGACACCACGGCCGTGATGGGCAATGATTTTGCCACCTTGCCCGAATATCCGGCCGAGATCCGCGCCCCCGCCGGGACGCTCCCGGGCGTGAGCAGCTTCCAGATCCAATTTTCCGATTCGGTGATTTTTACGCCGGGAGACCTGGCCGACGTCCTGGTGGCCATGAATCCCGCCGCGCTGAAGGTCAACCTCAACAATGTCAAAAAGGGCGGCCTGATCATCGTCAACGAGAACACCTTCGGAGAAGGGAATCTCACCCGCGCCAACTGGAAGTCGAACCCGCTCCTGGACGACACGCTCAAGGATTTCCGGGTCCTGAAAGTTCCGCTTTCCGAGCTGACCCGCAACGCCTTGAAGGAGCAGCCCCTCAAGCCTACGGAGGTCGACCGCTGCAAAAACTTCTTTGCCCTGGGCATGATGTTCTGGCTTTACGACCGCACTTTCGATCATACCGTGGATTGGATCAAGGCAAAGTTTTCGAAACGTCCTGAAATGGTCCAGGCGAACATCACCGCCTTGAAGTCCGGCTACAATTACGCCGACATTTCCGAGACCATCGCCGTCCAGCACGAAGTCAAGCAGGCGTCCCTGGAGCCGGGCACCTACCGCAAAGTCGGCGGCAACGAGGCCCTGGCCATCGGATTGGTCACGGCCGCGCACTTGGCCGGGAAAACGCTTTTTTACGGCTCTTATCCCATCACGCCGGCCAGCACGATCTTGCACGAGCTGGCCAAGCACAAACAATTCGGAGTCAGGACATTTCAGGCCGAAGACGAGATCGCCGCGATCGGGGCGGCCATCGGAGCGGCCTTCGGCGGGCATGTCGCGATCACGGGCACGAGCGGCCCGGGGATTTGTCTCAAATCCGAAGCCTTGAACCTGGCCGTCATGACGGAGTTGCCGCTGGTGGTGATCGACGTCCAGCGCGGCGGTCCCAGCACGGGCATGCCGACGAAGCCGGAGCAGGGTGACCTCCTGCAAGTTCTTTTCGGCCGTAACGGCGACTCTCCGGTGGCGGTGGTGGCGGCCAAGACGCCGTGTGATTGCTTCAACATGGCGGTGGAGGCGGTGCGCTTCGCGCTCAAGTACATGACCCCGGTGGTGCTGCTTTCCGACGGTTATCTCGCGGAAGCCGCTGAGCCGTGGAAACTGCCGGACCTTGCCCAGCTGCCTAAAATCGAAGTGGTCCATCCCAAGGCCACGAAGGACCCGTTCCTCCCGTACTCCCGGGACCCGGAAACGCTGGCCCGTCCGTGGGCCGTTCCCGGCACGCCGGGGCTGGAACACCGGATCGGAGGTCTCGCCAAAGCCGATTTGACGGGCAACGTCAGTTACGATCCCGACAATCATCAGAAGATGATCAATCTCCGGGCGGAGAAAGTGCGTCGGATCGCCCGGGACATTCCGGACCTCGAAATTCGCGGACCCCAATCCGGCAAGCTTCTCGTCTTGGGCTGGGGAAGCACTTATGGCTCAATCTTTCAGGCCGTGAGCGATTTGCAGGCGCAGGGGATCACGGTTTCTCAGGCCCACCTGAGTTATTTGAACCCGTTTCCCGGGAATTTTGGGGAAGTCCTGAAACGGTTCGAAAAAGTGTTGCTGCCCGAGTTGAATATGGGCCAGCTCCTGATGTTGATCCGCCATCATTTTCCGGGAGTGCCCGTCATGGGATTGAACAAAGTCACGGGCCAGACTTTCCGGGTCAACGAGATCGTCAATAAAATCAAGGAACTCGTATGACGACCAACATCAACGCAAACACCACTCCGCCGGCGGTCAGCGCGCCTCCGGGCCAGCTTCCTTACACGAAGGACAGCTTTGTCTCAGACCAGGACGTACGCTGGTGCCCCGGCTGCGGGGACTATTCCATCCTGTCCACCATGCAGCGGACGCTGGCGAAGTCGGCCTTTCCCCGGGAAAAATACGTGTTCATTTCCGGCATCGGCTGTTCGAGCCGGTTTCCTTATTATATGAAGACCTACGGGTTCCACTCCATTCACGGCCGGGCGCCTTCGATCGCGACGGGCCTGAAATGCGTCAACCCGGACCTCAAGATCTGGCTCATCACCGGCGACGGGGACGGCTTGAGCATCGGCGGCAATCACTTGATCCATTGCATGCGCCGCAACGTCGATTTGAACATCCTGCTGGTGAACAACCGTATCTACGGCCTCACCAAGGGGCAATATTCACCGACTTCCCCCGTCGGGCAGGTGACGAAATCGTCCCCTTACGGATCCATTGAGCACCCCATCAATGCCCTCTGCGTCGCCATTGCCTCGGAGGCGACGTTCATCGCGCGGACGCTGGACACCGACCCGATGCACATGGGCGCCATCTTGGAGCGGGCCGCGGCGCACAAGGGAATTTCTTTCGTCGAAATTTATCAAAATTGCATCATTTTCAACGACAAGGCCTTCGGCCCGGTGACGGGGCGCGACACCCGAGAGGACCGGATGATCTATCTCGAGCACGGAAAACCGCTCGTCTTCGGCAAGAAGAGGGAAAAGGCCATCCGCATCAAAGGACTGCAACCCGAAATGGTCGAACTTTCGAAGGTCGACCCGAAGGACCTTCTGATCCATAACGAAAAGGATCCGTTGCCCCATTACGCCTACCTCCTGACCCAGATGGAATACCCCGAAATGCCCGTGCCCTTCGGCGTGTTCCGGGCCATCGAAAAGCCCACTTACGAGGACATGATGGAGGAGCAGATCCAGGAAGTGATCAAAACCAAGGGAAAAGGCAGTCTCAAGAACCTCATTTACGGACCCAGCACTTGGACGGTGAAATAACATGAAAATCATATGCCCCTCCTGTTCGTATGAAAATATCGAGGGGGAGGACCGCTGCGCGCAGTGCTTCCATTCGCTCATGCAGCGCGACATTCCCCGCCCTCGCAAAGACGACAACTTTCAAAACGTGATGATGACCGCGCCGGTGGCCGAACTTTTGACCGGGAAGGACCTGCTGGTGGCCAGCACGACGGACACCATCCAAAGGATCGTGAAGATCTTTCAGGAAAAAAAGAAGAATTGCGTGCTCATCTACAAAAAGAAGAAACTGGTCGGCATCATCAGCAACCGCGACATCCTCCGCCGGGTGGTCCTCCCGCACAAAGATCTCTCCACGGTGAAGGCGGAAGAGGTGATGACGGCGAATCCGGAGTTTGTGCGTGCGGAGGACCCGATCGCCTACGCGGTCAACAAGATGGCCATGGGGGGGTTCCGGCACCTGCCGGTCCTCGCCAACGATGGGACGCCGCTCAGCATTATCATGATCATTGACGTTCTCAGGTACATTGCCCGCCGCAAGAAGCCCTGACGCTAACTCATTTCGGTCTTTAACCTTATCAATTTGCACCACCTTTTAATTAGCAGGTTCATTGACATTAGCGGTCTAATAGTGTAACTTATTTAAGTAACTTAATTAAGTGCTCAAAAAACTATGAAAGATTTGTGGAGATTGTTTTTAGTTCTGACCTTCGCCTACCTGACGTTTTCGGGGTATGAGTCCTACAAACATAACCTCTACGAGATCGGTCTGCACCAGATCCACGGTGAAAAACATTACCGTTACAAACAAATGGTGAGCGCGGACATGCTTTGCCGGGACGAGCAGGACCGGTTGTGTTTCTGCGGACACTGCGACTAATTTCCTTTAAGAAATCTCGCCAACTTTCCCCTCAAGAAAGGCCCCGCGATCAAGGCGCTCACATGTCCCAGGGGCAGAAAATACGTCTTCGGCCGGCCGAGCGTTTCCCGGAACGCCAATCCGCGGCGGAAGGGCACGACGCGGTCAAATACGGCCAGGATCAGCAGCACTTTTTCTTTCGGGATGGCGCGGCATAGATCTTTCGGGTCGGGGCTGAACACCGACGCCAGCGACTTCTTCAAGTCCATCCGATTGAGGCCGGATTTCTTCAGGGCCGCCGCGAGATAGCTTTTCATGAGGGGGTCGCGGGACTCGACGAAAATATCGGCGAGACTTTCGCCGGCCAGCGCGAAAACGTGGCGAAACGGGCGGGGATCGCGCGCGGCCCAGAGGGCGTTCGCGACGGCCCCGAAGCTCAGGCCGAAACTGCCGACGCGGCGCGGATCGATCCCGGGCTCCCGGCAAACGCGCTCGAACACGCGCTGGATCCGGTTCACCGCATCCTCGAGGTAATTCTTCAATTGTTCCAGCCCTTGAGCGCGGTTGAATTCGAAAATCGGCCGGTGAATCACCGCCGCCGCGAGACCATGTCCGGCAAAAAAACGGGCGAAGCTTTTTTCGAAGAAAAGGTCTTCGAAGAAGATCAGTCTTCCCAAGAGTGGCGTGATGAGAACGGCCGGAAACGGGCCGGCTCCGGCGGGAAGGAAAAGATCAAACGATACCGGTCCTTCGGAAATTTTCCGGGCGGCGAGGGGGGCGGTCATGGCGGTATTGTAATCGGTTTTCCCATTGTCTCCAAAAGGTCGATGTGATAAAAATACATGGAAATATGTCATACTTGGATAAACCCATCTTGATTCGGCACGGGCGCTGGCTGGTTGCCCGTTTCCCGAAGCCGCAAGTCATGATCAGTTGGGCAGTTGTGAATGGGGGGAAGGTGCGGGCCGAGGCC
>JACQVP010000087.1 GCA_016209715.1 Candidatus Omnitrophota bacterium | reverse complement strand
TGCTTCGGCTTGACCTCTTCTTTTTTGGGCAAGGTCAGCTCGAGGACCCCGTTCTTGTAGGCCGCTTTGACCTTGTCGGAGTCGACCGACTCGGGGAGCGCAAGCGCCCGGTAAAACGACCCGTAAGCGCGCTCGGTCCTCACATAGTCTTCCTCTTTGTGTTCTTTCTCCTGCTTCTTCTCGCCTTTGATGATCAAGGTGTCGCCCTGGACGGAAACCTGGATCTCGTCCTTCTCCATCCCCGGCAGGTCGGCCTTGACGATCACATGATCTTTTGTCTCATAGACATCCACCGCGGGATTCCAGACAAAAGTCGAATTCTTGCCGGAAGATTTAGCCAGCGAGAAATCAAAAAGCTTGTTCATCTCGTCCTGGATCCGCTCCAGGTCCCGAAAAGGTTCCCACCAACCGCTTTCTCTCTGCCTCAATGGAATCAGTGTCATGGCATCCTCCTTATGTATGGTTTGACGAACGCTTCCATAATTCATTCCGGATGCCAATTGTGAAGAACGAGGTTAGATTTATGCAAAATAAATCAAATGAAGGATTTATTGAATTTCTAAGGCGCTTGCGAGAATAACAGGGGGTGAGTCAATTTGGCGCAGTGTCTTTTTAAGTGCCAAAAAGTCCGGATGCGGGCGGGCAATAACCGCTCACAGTCTTGAGAAGGTCCTCTTTCTTGATCGGCTTGGCCAAATGGGAATCGCAACCCGCGTCCAGGCACTTGGCAATGTCGGCTTTGAAGGCATCGGCGGTGAGGGCGATGATCGGGGTCCGCGTCCGAGCGGAATGTTTGACTTCCCAATCCCGGATTTGGCGCGTCGCGGTGTATCCGTCCATGTACGGCATGTGCATGTCCATGAGGATCAAATCGTAATGACCGCTGATGAATTTTTGCAGCGCGATTTGACCGTTCTCGGCGATGTCGATCCGGTACGGGGTCCGTTTCAAGTAGGCCTTGATCAGCAACCGGTTGTCGTCCGAATCGTCCACCAGCAGGAGATCAAAGCCGTCCCGGACGATCTTTTCCGCGATCCCCTGGTCCGCGGGCTGGCGCCGGAGATGCTCGATCCTCTGCTCCATCACGCTGAGGACGGCGTCGCGGAGGGATTGCTTTTTCACGGGCTTGACGATCGAGGCCGAGACGCCCAGATTTTTCGCATCTTCGGCGTCGCTCGCCCTCGCGTCCGCGGTCAGCAGCATGAGGATCGCCGTGTCGGCGCTGATCTCATTGCGCACCCACCGGGCCACCTCGAATCCCCCCATGCCCGACATGCGGCAATCGATGAACAGCAATTGATACGGCGCGCCTCTTTCCGCGGCCGAGCGGATTTCCGTGAAGCAGGCGCGGGCGGCCTCGGCTTCGCGGACCGAAAATCCCCAGGTCTCGAGGATCTCCTTGAGCACAAACCGCGAGGTCGCGTTGTCGTCCACGATCAAGGTCCGCGTGCCCCAAAATTCCTGAGGGATCGGAGCCGCGGGGGCGACCTGGGGCTTGCCGCTCTGGAAGCCGAAAGGCAAATCGAAATAAAACGTAGTGCCTTCGAGGATCTTGCTTTCCACGCGGATATTCCCGCCCAGGAATTCGATCAGTTTCTTGGAGATGCTCAGTCCCAGACCGGTGCCGCCGTAACGTCGCGTGGTGGAAGAATCCGCCTGGGAAAAGGGGCTGAAAATCGTGTGTATTTTTTCGGCCGGGATCCCGATCCCCGTGTCGCGCACGGAGAACCGGAGCACCGCGTTCCCGGCGGCCGAAGGCCTCTCGGCCAAAATGATTTCCAGATAGATCTCGCCCTTGTGGGTGAATTTGATGGCGTTTCCGACCAGGTTGACCAGGATTTGACGCAGGCGGTGCGAATCTCCGATGACGGTTTCGGGCACTCCCGGCAGGATCCGGCAGGTCAGTTCCAGCCCTTTCTGGTGCGCCCGGAACGCCATGAATTCGAGCGTCGCGTCCATGAACTCGCGGAGGTTGAATTCCTTTTGCTCGGCCTCCATCTGCCCGGACTCGACCTTCGAGAGATCGAGCACGTCATTGATCAATTTGAGCAAAGACTCGCCGCCCCGCTTCAGGATTTGCAGGTATTCCTTTTGCTCGGACGTGAGCGGCGTCTCCGCCAAGAGTTCGGTCATCCCGAGGATCGCGTTCATCGGCGTGCGGATCTCGTGGCTCATGGTGGCCAGAAATTCCGATTTGCTTTGAGAGGCCTGAACCGCCTCGTCCCGGGCCTGTTCCAGATCTTCGGCGGCCCTCCTGCGCTCCATGTACTGGCCCAACTGGCTGCCGACCGACGCGAATAAAGTCAGGAGCTCCGGATCGGGCTCCGAGAACTGACGGGTAAAAAATTCCAGCACTCCCAGCACCCGGTCGCCCAGAATCACCGGAAAAGCCAGCGCGGCCTCAAAGGTGAGGCGGGACAAATTGGCCGCTCCCTCGACCGCCGGATCCGATTTGATCTCCCGCGACCACACCGGCTTGCGTTCCTCCCAGGCGAGCCCCAGGAGCCCCTTGCCGCGAAGGACCGGAACCCCTTGAAACGCCTCGTCCAGCGCGTCCTTCGGCACGCCCGCCGCGTGGCAGGGCCCCGCCTGCAGGGTCTCCTCCCTCACCGTCCAAAGCACGCCGGCGCCCCACCCGAGATGCCGGCAAATTTCATACAAAATTTTTTCGGCGGCGCTTTCCAGCGAATCGCAGTCCGCCAGGATGCAGGTGATCCGGTGCTGAAGGTTCAAACGCTGCTCCGTCCGCTTTCTTTCACTGATGTCGAGAAAGGTGACGACCGTCCCGAGCACTTCCTTGCCGTCGCGGATTGGATAGGACCAATACTCCACCGGAAAACTGGTCCCGTCCGCGCGCCAGTAAACTTCGTCGTCCCGGTGGGTTCCGGCGGCAAGCTGGCGGGCCTGATACACGAAGCAGTCCGCTTCCGGAAAAAAACTTCCGTCCGCGCGGGTGTGGTGGATGAGCTCATGCATGTTGCGTCCCAGCAAATCGCGCTGATCCTGGTATCCCAGGAGCTCGAGGCACGCTGGATTGCAAAAGTTGCAGCGCCCTTTGGCGTCCAGGCCGTAGATCGCTTCCACGGTGGAATCCAGCAGCAGCTGGACTTCCCGCTGGCTCTTCAAGAGGGCCGTCTCCGCCTGTCGCCGGCCGGTGAAATCCCGCTCGACGACGACGAAAGCCAGCGCGACGACCAGAAAAATGGCCGCGCTCCAGTACGAAATCCATCCCGCCGCCGTCAGGCCCATGACGGCCAGGCCGAATGCGACGAGTATTTTTTCCAGCAGGGACAGTTTCATGACGGCGTCTGCAGCGCCTTCCGGATGCGGTGCAGGAGGATCTCCTTTTGGACCGGTTTTTTAATGTAATCGAACGCTCCCAGTTCGAATCCCGTGATCTCGTCCTCCTCCCGGGATTGCCCCGTCAAAAAGAGGACCGGGATGCGGATGCCTTTCTGGCTGAGCATCTCCAGCAGTTTGAAGCCGTTCAGGTTCGGCATGTTGACATCGGAGAGGATGAGATCGAATTTCTTCTTCCCCAGCGTGAGCAAGGCCTCGACCCCGTCTTCCGCGATGATGATTTCATACCCGCGGCTTTCCAAGAGGCGCCGGAGCAAAAGCCTCATGTCCCGATCGTCTTCCACCACCAGGATCGAGGGGTGTTCGGCGACCTCCCGGCGGGCCGGCTTGGCGGCCGTCTCTTCCTGGACGATGTCCTCTTCCCGCTCGGCGCCCGCCTCTCCGGCTTCTGGCTCCTCCACCAGGACCTTCTCATAAATGTCCTTCGGCGAGAATATGAGCTGTCTCACCTTGTCGACGGCGGAATGGCTCATCAGGTAATCGCCGCGGCCTTCGATGAACCCGCGGATCTCGGAAATCGACTGCCCCGCGCGGATGCGCGCCGTTATTTCCGCGTCAAATTCGATGATTTCGTAGACCCCTTCGCGGCCGGAATATCCGCTGTGGTTGCATTGCACGCAGCCGCCGGCCTTGGGGCGCGCCACGGTCGACGGCATCTCGCCCCGGAAGCGGACGAGCCACTCTTTTTCGGCCGCGGTCGGGGGCCCTGTTTGCTTGCAGTGCACGCACAATTTTTTCAGGAGTTTCTGGGCGACGATCCCGAGGATCGTGTCCGCGATGTTTTCACGCGTGATGCCGAGGCGCTCGAGGCGGAAGATCGCGGTGGTCGCGTTCGCCGTGTGGAGCGACGTCACGGTCACGTGTCCGGTGCTGGCAAAATCAAAGGACGATTTGGCGGAAAATGGGTCCCGCACCTCTCCCAAAAAAAGGATGTCCGGGTCCTGGCGCAGGGTCGATTTCAAAAGCGACTCGAAGGTGAGTCCCGCCTTCTCGTTCACCTGCTGCTGGTTGGCAAACGGGATGCGGTATTCCACCGGGTCTTCGACCGAGATCAAGCTCTTGGTGGCGCAGTTCATTTGGGCCAGCAGGCTGTAAATGGTGGTCGTCTTGCCCGAGCCGGTCGACCCCACGATCAGGATCAATCCCGCCTGTCGGTTCGCCAAACCGATCAGCGACTTCACCTGCGCGGAGGACATCCCGAGGACATCCAGGCTCCTCGGTTTAACGCTCGTGTCCAGCAGCCGGATGATGAGACATTCGCCTTTGGGCGTGGAACTGGTGGCCAGCCGCAGCTTGAAAATGCGGTGATCGATGGTGACTTCGACCGCGCCGTCCTGCGGTTTGCGCTTCTCCGAGATGTCCAGGCCGCCGAGCACCTTGAACCGGGAAATCAACTTGACGCCGGTTTCCTTTTTGATTCCGTAGACTTCGTTCATGTCGCCGTCGATGCGGAAGCGGACCGCTATGTGAGCGTCTTTCGGCTCAATGTGGATGTCGCTCGCCTTGCGGAGCGCGGCGGCGTGAAGCAGGTTGCTGGCCATGTGAATGATCGGGAATTTCTCCAGCTCTCTTTCCGACTTCAAGAGATCGATGAACCCGCTCGCCCCCTGCCCGACCTCTTCGGAATCGTCGACGTTCTCCTCCACCAAAAGAAAGGCGATCGTCTGCCGCTCGGCCACGCGGATCTCGAACGGCTGTCCCTGGAACCGGGCCGCCAGCGAATCCAAAAGCTCGAGGTTGAATGGATTGGCGAGGGCCAGGACGCGCCGCCCTTTTTCGTCCTTGAGAGGGACCAGGTGATGGGCGCGGCAAAAATTTTTCGAAAACGGCTCCAGGTGGATCTGGCTGGGGTTGATGTAGGTCAAGAGCGGGAGGGCGCAGTATTCGGCGATGAATTCCGCCAGGATTTCTTCCGTGATCCCGGTCAATTCGGGGAAGCGGAACAAGTCCGTGCTTCCCATCTGCTTCAATTGATCCAGCACCAATTGGTTCTGGCCCGTTTTGGAGCAAATGAATTCGACGAACCCCGGAAAGCGCGCCAGCGGCCCGGACATCATGGAAGAATGGTGGTTATTCATAAATGACATCCACGCAGTTGAGGTAGGTGTCCAACTCCCGGACCAAATTTTCGACCGCCTCCGCGAACCGGCCTTTCGCGGCGCTCTCGATTTGCCCGCCGAGGACCGTGATCTCGGCGAAACCGTATCCTTTCCCCACGCCCTTCATGCTGTGTCCCAGCATTTCGATGGTTTCAAAATCACTTTGCCGAAGGCATTCGCGGATTCGCCCGATGTCCTCGTGGCGGTGCTTTATAAAGAGAGGAATCAGGTCTTTGATTTCGGGGTCCGCCCGAACGACGATCCGTTGAGGGTCCATAGCCTTTGCTTTATAAAAAGATAGCCCTGGTTTTATAAAAAATCAAATCAGAAGCAAATTATACTTATCAATTCTTATCAATTATAAGCAAAAAGGGGATTAAGGGGGGACATTCAGGAGGACAGCGGTCCGGGAATTGGAGAACGATAGGCGCTTACGGATTCTTCCCCGGATCCAATTCTTTCTCAAGTTCCTTCTGGACTTTGGGATCCATGATGGAGGCAACGACGGACACGATGAGCGTCACCACGATCACGGAAAGCGCAAGCCAGATGGGGATCTTGTAAAAATCGACGATGAGCATTTTCACGCCGATGAAGAGCAGGATAAAGGACAAGCCGTAGTGGAGGTGGTGGAACGTGACCATGAACGCGGAAAGGGCGAAAAAAAGCGAGCGCAGGCCGAGGATGGCGAACATGTTGGAGGTGTAGACAATGAAGGGATCCGTGGTAACGGCAAAAATGGCCGGGATGGAATCGATGGCAAAAATAACGTCCGTGGTTTCGACGGCCAGAAGGACTACGAAAAGCGGCGTGGCCCACAGCCGGTTGTCGACCCGGATGAAAAATTTCTCCCCGTGGTACTCGGGGGTGACCGGCATGAGCTTGCGAAAGATCTTGAGGACCAGGTTCTTTTCCGGGCGCACCTCCTTGTCCTTCTCCATCGCCAGGCTGATGGCGGTGAAAATGAGCATGGCGCCGAAGACGTACATGACCCAATGGAAATGATGGATCAGCGTCGTGCCGGCGAGGATGAAGAGCGCCCGCATGATCATCGCGCCCAGAATGCCCCAAAAAAGGACCTTGTGCTGATAGCGGCGGTCTACTTTGAAGAAGGAGAAGATCAGGAGAAAAACGAACAAATTGTCGACGCTCAGCGCTTTCTCGATCAGGTAGCCCGTCAGGAACTCGAGTCCGGCATCATGGCCGCGCCACATCCAAATCAGGACATTGAATACCCCCGCGAGCGCGATCCAAAAACCGGCCATAATAACCGCCTCCCGCGGCTTGACCTCATGGGTCTTCCGCTGAAAGACAAAGAGATCGAGCAGCAACAATGAAACGATGAACACGTTGAAGGTAATCCAGTGCCAGGCTGTGACCACAGTCAGATTCTCCCCGTTTGTTGGTTCAGGCCCTTGATCAGGCCCGTGGTTTCGAGTTTCGACAACTTCTCAAGCGGAAAAGGAAGGGTCAAGCTCCAGTTCGCGTCGGTCATGGTCCCCGGGAAATTGATCCGGTAAGTCCACGGATCAAACCGGAAAGACGGGTCCATGGAGAGCCAGTCCTGAAGCAGCTGAATGCTGAAGATCGAGGCGGTCCGGTTGGCCGTTTCAAGCGCTTTCCGGCCCAACTCGGGCGAAAATTGTTCCCGCACCGGCCCCTCGAGGCCCAGATACCTCCAGTAAGCCGATTTTTCGTTGTAGGAACCGAGGTAAAGATCAATAAAATCCCGGACTTCGTCTTCGCGGCGGCCCAGGGCGCCGGCCAGCACGGCGGGTGAAGATATCTCGGCTTTCCAGCGCAATTTCCCGTGCCTGGATTTGGCGGCATCAAACAACGCCGGTTTCACCGCCTCGGACGAAATTCCCCTCGTCACGCATTTCCGGAGGAACATTTCCTCGTCCACGGTCCCCGCCTCGAACTCCCACCAGCCGGCGAGGTTGCTCATGTCGTGCGTCGAAATCACATTCACGGAATTCGTGCGGTATCCGGCGGGGGGCTTGAACCCGTGATCCCCCTCCCAGGACTTGGTCCAGCGCTGGACATCCATGCCCGGGATGGCGAATTCCGCCAGCAGCTTGTAGGAACAAGGAGGCACGACGCCCAGATCCTCGGCGCAAGGAAGCATGCCCGTATGGTCGAGCATCACGTTGAGCAGGGTGCGCCCGTGATCTTCCCAAACATTTTCGTCAGGCGGGTCGAAATGGCCGTTCAAGCCGCCGTTTTCCGACGGCTCGGAAAGCGGAATGGTCCAGATCCTGAAAATACCGACCACGTGATCGATCCGGAAAAGATCATAAAAATTTTGCGCGTAAGTGAGTTTCTCTTTCAAATAATCGTACCCGTGCCCGGCGATACGGCCCCAATCATAGGGCGGCATGCCCCACCGCTGGCCCCGCGCGATGTACATGTCGGGCGGCGCCCCGGCGGAATAATCGAGCTTGAAATATTCCTGGTGGCTCCAGACATCGGCGCTGTCCCGCGAGACCAAGAGCGGCAGGTCGCCCAAGAGGAGCACTCCCCGGCTCTCGGCATGGCGTTTCACCTCGACGAACTGCTCGTGGAGCTGCCACTGCAGCCATTCGTAGAAGAGCACGCGCGTTTCGTTCCCGGCTTCGAACTGTTTCAATCGCGCGGGGTCGCGGTGCTTCAGCCCCTCTTCCCAGGAATCCCACGCCCTCTGTTCGTGGGTCTCCTTGATGACCTTGAAAAGCGCGTAATCTTTCAACCAGAAACGGTTCCTCGCCCGGTAGGCGGCGAAGGAGGCCGGAAGGGCCGCCCGGACGTCCCGGAAGATCTTCCACAAAAGTTCCATTTTTTCTTTTTTGATGCCGTAATCCACGCGGCTGCGCCCGGCGGGAAATTTGGCGCGAAGGGCGTCGACGTCTTTCTGATGGCGGGCCCCGTCGACGCCCGACAAGCCTCTGAAAGAGAGATAAACCGGCTCGAGGGCGAAAGAACTGTGCGAATCGTAAGGGCGGAAATCAAAACCGACGTCGTTCATCGGGAGCAGTTGAAGGATGGTCATGCCGCACTTCCGGCACCAATCCAGGAGCAATTTCAGATCCAGCAGGTCGCCGATCCCGGCGCTTTGCGAGGAATAAAGGGAGAACAGCGGGGTCGCCACCCCGGCCCGCCGGCGGACGCCGATGCGCGCCCACTGCTTGGCGCATCGCGACGACAGAAACGAATCGTACAGCCCTTGATATTCGTCCATGATTGTTTTCATCCGTCCAGCCTCAGCCATTTGGATTCTTCGAAGGCGGGCAATCGCCCCGGTTCCGTCAATTCCGCGTCCTCAATCTCCGCCGGATTAAAATCGAGGTCCCGGTCATACACGCCGAGCACTTCGGCGCAGTCATAAATAAACACGCCGGGGATCCGGACCCCACTCTTGAGGAGGACCGTTACCACGTGTCCCTTCGGGAGCGTGGGGGACATGCGCTTGATTTTCTCCGAAACCGGCTCAGGAATCAAGCGCTGGTTCCGGGGAACGAACTGCTTGCGGTACCGGCGCGTTTCCGGCCCTTGGCGCGACTCCGCGGATTTGAAAATGCGCCCCGCCGCCCGGTACATCCAGAGGAGGCCCGGAATCATGAGAGCCAGCCAAGTGACTGTCACGGCCTTGAGCCAGGGGGTCCCTCTCAGCTTTAAACTCCAGAAAAAAGTCGCCCCGATCCCGGACGCGATGAAGGCGCTCAGTCCGATGAGCCAGGCGTCCACGGCCGCCTCCTGATCGTCGTTGAGGCGCTTCCATATCTGCTCTTTTTTCCGGATGAAAGGAACCAGGAACAAAAACCAGGTGCCGAACACCGCCAAGCTCCAAGTCGCCGTGAGTTCTATTCCTTCAATCCGGCCGAATACTCTGTCGAGCAGACGCGTCCAAACCACCGCCGCGAGGACCAGAGAGACGGCGAACCAGACAATCCATCCCAGCCAGAACCAGAAGCCGAAGGGATCTTTCCGTTCAGACATGGAGACGATAAAGCATCCAATAGACGACCACCCCGGTGATCGAGACATACAGCCAAACCGGAAGCGTCACCCGCCCCCAGGCGGCGTGTTTGACGAATCGGCCCCGGAGGGCCTGCCAGAGAGTGGCCAAGACCATCGGCAGAATGACCGCAGCCAAAACCGTGTGCGAGATCAAAACGACGAAGTAAAGCGCGCGGAGCCATCCCTGCCCCTGGAACCGGATGGAGCCGTGAAAATAGTGGTACGTGAGATAGGAGACGAGGAACAGGGTCGAAGTCAGGCAGGCGCCCAGCATGGCAATGGTGTGGGCCGTGATGGCCCGCTGTTTGATGAAAACAAAACCCAGCAGGACCAAAAAAGCGCTGGCCATGTTCAAAGACGCATTGAGGGCCGGCAATTGCGAAAAGTCCATAAGGCGGTTATCTTAGCATCACCGCCCGCTCCATGCTACAATTTAGCCATGAGAAAAACGACGGCCCTCCTCTCCCTGGTCGCTTTTTTTCTTCTGGGCTTCTTCGCTGCGGACGCGATCCACGAATACCGCCACGGAGCCGCGCTCAAAAAATGCCGAATGAAAACGCCCGTCGCGAAAGCGCCGGAAGCGTCCGCCCCGGCGCCCGAAAAACCAAAGCCGGACCTTTTCTTTCAGTTTTTGAGCATTTCCGAGTTCCTGACTTTCGATGAAATTTACGAACGCAGGCAAGCGGAACTCCGGGACATTATGGCGACAGGAGTGCCTCCGGAATCCTTGATCAATCCAACCGGGATTTTCGCGCAGCAGGAAATGATCCGCTCCAAGATCCAATATCTCCAAGGAATACAGACCCGTTCGGAATCCCAACTCTTCGTCCGGAACACGCTGTTGAACGCTTATCAATTGTTGGAGGAGGTTTTCGCCACCGAAATTGAATTCCTCAAGAATTATCCCGAAAAAAGCCAGAACATGAGCTTCATCACCGAATACATCTTCGAAATGAGTTCGAAAGACCAGCGAAGCGGATTCCGTTTCTTGGACGCGCTCATGACCTATCGCAAGCTCTTCGCCGAGGCCGTCCGAGAAGATCAAACCCCCGAGATCAACCAGGTCCGGGTGCGCGACCTCGTCACGATCAACAGTTTGATCGACAAATACAAAGAACGATTCAACATTCCAAAAGAAAATCCGCCCGCGATATAACCCTCCTTTGGGCCGGTAGTTACCGCCTCCGGAAAAGGTCCTATAAATTTGCAAATGCCATATACAGCTATTATACTTATGGTTAGAACAACGTCATTTCTAAAAAATCGAATCAGGAAAGGGACAGCCGTGAGGCGTGCAGTGTGGGTGGTGATCGCGATTTTTGCCGTAATATCGGGTTGCTCCCGCCTGACGCAGAACGAAATCATCAGCCCGTATCTTCCGGTTTCGCTCGAGGACATCGAAGAAATCAGAGTCGGTGACGAGGCGCACAAAGCCCTTTTCGAATCGCAAAATCCCTATCAAGCGCCCAAGTATAAGCTCTACACGATCCCTGAACTTCACGCCTACGTTTCCTACATCGGAAAAAAGATCGCCCAAGTTTCGGAGCGCCCGAATCTTCCCTACCGGTTTTTCATCCTTGATTCCGACGACATCGATTTATTCGGGCTTCCCGGCGGCCGCATTTACATCACCCGGGGATTCTTCTATTTCATCGATTCGGAAGCCGAACTGGCCGGCGCCTTGGCGCACGAAATCGGTCACATCGCAAACCGGGATTACAAGCCGGAGGGATACAATAAAGTCAGAAAAGGTTACGACCTGGTCCTCAAAGGCGCGCAAGAAGGCAGCGGGTTGGCGGGCACCTACGGCTCCGCGGCGTATGCCGGCGTGAGGGCGATCGGCTACGCGTCGCCTCGCATCCGCAACAAATTCAAAGGCAATGACGAAGAGGAAGCGGACGCGGATGCCGTTTTCTATATGACCAAAGCGGGGTTCGACCCGAAAGGACTCTACCGGCTCACGGATCGGCTGTCCAAAGTCCCGGTGGAGGACGTCGGACGTTTCGTGGACTACATGAAAGGCCATCCGCCCGACCAGGACCGGCGGAATTTCCTCCAAAAGAAGACCCGGAAATTGAAGTTTACGCCGAAGCCACTTTATCGCGTGACCGCGGATCATTTGACCGTGGTGCCGGGGACGGCGGAAATCGTGATCAAATCGCAGGCAGGAATGGTCGGCGATGGAAAGTCCGGACAGGAAGACGTGACGGCGGTGCCGGCCGCGGCCATCGGCACCGCGACCTAAAAAGTTATTCCCCGCTCACGAAAATCGTCTTGACGCCCTTGACCACGCGGGAACCGTCTTTGCTGATGCCGCGGATGGTCTCTCCGCATCCGGCCAGGAGGAAAAAAAGAACGGCGAGAACGATCCACCGGGCTTCGCTGACACACCCGATTCGTTGGGCGCTCATGCCCTGGCGTCTTCCAATTGCAGGATTTCCATCACCCGGACAGTGGAATCCGCGCGCAGGATGGAATCGCGCACGAATTTGTCTCGGAGGAGCTTGGCGATCTTGGCCAGGGCCTTCAAGTGATCCCCGACCGGTTGCTGCGGGTCCACGATGAGAAAAAAGATATAAACCGGCTCGCCGTCCAGCGCCTGAAACTCCACCCCTTTTCTGGAAATCGCCAGCATGCTGACCGGCTTGGTCATTTTGTCCGAACGGGCGTGAGGAATGGCCACGCCTCCCCCGATCCCGGTGGAACCGAGCTGTTCCCGCTTACGCAAGATATTCAGAAGCGACCGGGAACTAACGTCAGTGTAGATGGCGGAAAAATGCTTGGCGAGATTCTTGAGGGCGTCGTCTTTGCTCTCGGCTTCGAATTCGAAGAGAATGGCGGAGGAATCTAAAAGTTCTTCTATTTTCATATGAAAAATTGCATCAATATATCATTAAGAGAGATACATTTCAATCAAGATCGCCGAAACTGGTCCCCACCGTGCGCGCCGAAACGAGGAGGGGATGATCCGCCGGCACAGTCCGGATCGGGCCCGCGGCATCTTCCAGGGAAATGCTCTCGATACAGTTATTCTTGTAAGCCACCATGCGGCCAAAGCTTCCCGATTCGGCCAGACGCATGGCGGCGGTGCCGAAGCGGGTAGCGAGCAGGCGGTCGAAGGGGGTCGGGCTGCCGCCTCGCTGCACATGGCCCAGAACAATCGATCTGGCTTCCAGGCCCGTTTTGTTCTCCACCTCATAGGCCACCTTGGAGGCGATCCCACCCAGGCGGATCGGATCCGTGCTGTCGGCGACGCGACGCTGCACCGTCCAGCGCCCGCCCAGCGGTTTAGCGCCTTCGGCCGCGACGATGATGGTGAAATGCTTGCCGGCCCGGGCACGCTCCCGGATTTTTCGGCAGACGGCCTCGATACGGTAGGGAATTTCAGGAATGAGGATGACGTCGCCGCCGCTCGCGGCTCCGGAGTAAAGCGCGATCCAGCCGGCGTACCGGCCCATGACTTCCACCACCATCACGCGGTGATGCGATTGCGCGGTGGTGTGGATTTTATCGATCGCGTCGGCGGCCGTGATCACGGCGGTCTCGAACCCGAAAGTGATGTCGGTGCCGGGGAGATCGTTGTCGATCGTCTTCGGGATACCGACGATCGGAACGCCGTCGTCGTGCAATTTTTTGGCGATGGCCATAGTGCCGTCCCCGCCGGTCACGATGAGCCCCCGGAGCCGGTTCTTCTTGAAATGGGCCAACGCCTTCTTCGACACATCCCCCAGGCGGGCCCTCTTCGTGCCGGATCTTTTCGGCACCGGCCAGCGGTAGGGATTGGCCTTGTTGGAGGTGCCGAGGATGGTCCCTCCTTGGGTCAGGATACCCGACACCAGGGCGTCCGTGAGGACCATGAAGCGGTTCAGTACCAGGCCGGCATAACCGTCCTGGAACCCGAGGACCTGATAGCCCGATTGGTGAGCCGCTTTGGTGACGGCACGAATGACGGCGTTCAGTCCGGGGCAATCACCGCCGCCGGTCAAAATCCCGATCCGCTTCACGAGGACTTCTCCAGCGAAGCCAGAATTTCCAGGCCCTGCGCCGCGACGGGATACGCCGCGAACGTCTTCCAGACGATGCCGTCGTGCAGAAGATTCGCTAGAGAAAGAAAGGCCATGGCCTGATTGGCGGTCAAGTAATGCCGCGCGGTTTCCGCCGTTTGCCAGTTGACCGAGTCGAGAAACCCTAACGACCCGGGACGGGCCCCGAATTTCTCGATTTCCTGAAGGTTTTGGGCCGCCTGCCGGGGAAAATAAATGGCCGCCAGCAAGGAGGCGTAGGGGGCCACCAGTTCATCCCGCAGTTCTCCGTAAGCCAAATACCTTCCGTCCGGACTCTCGCAAGACGACCAGCCCCAAACGGGCGAGTCGATTCGGGCGGCGTGTTTCATCTGCGCGCGCGCGAAACGCCGCTGCGAATTCCCCATCTCGGTTTCGCCTTCCTCTAGAAACAGGCCCGAGAGAAACTGGGTGAAGAGGCCGCCGTCCTCCGGCCCCGCGGCGTAAAAGACCTCGCCGTCTTCTTTCCGCTCCGGCCGGATCAGCGCGAACCAATGCTCGGGCGGCACTTTCTTCCCGGCGATCAAAAAGAAACTCAAGAGACGCGTTTCGGAAGCGAAATATTTGTGATACCAGTGGCCCCAGGCCTGAAAGACGGCGAAATTCTGGTGTTTCACGTTGTAACCGGCTTTCAGCCAGCCGTTCTTGGCGTCATAGAAATCGCTGAAATCCATACGCCCGAGCAGCGATGAAACGAGGCCGTCGAGTTCGGGAAAGATCATTTTGACGATCACCAGCCCACCCAATAAATTTGCCAGGTGCGAACCGTAGGAAAATTCATCGCCGTGGGTGGGCCGGAGGGATTTGACGAGGAACCAGGGCCGGGGAATGCCCCGCCAGGTTTCGATTTTTCGCAGGCTCACAAGGCAAGTGCCGAGCCTCGCCAGCGCCTCCTTCCGCGAGATGAGTCCCGTGCGCTCGGCGATCGCGGTGGCCGCCAAATAGAGGCCGGCGTTCGAGAGCGAACTGGCCGGCTGCCTGGCACTCGAATCATAGGGAATTCCTGTCAGCTCATTGGCCGAAGAGGCCAGATAATTCCAAGTGTCCCGGTAGATCCCGTCCAAATAATGGCGGTCCTGGTCATTCAGAGCCGGTTTGTGAAAAGAAAATCCGGCCTGAAGGGAGGCAAGAAGCAGGACCGGGATTAGCCGCCGACGGGACAGCAAGCGGTCAAACCGCAGTCTTCTTCTTTTTTCTTTCGGATTCGATTTCGGCTTCGACCTGCGCCAATTCCACATCTAGTTTACGCGTTTCGTCGACTATTTTTTGGATGTCCGGGTCGTTGCCGGACACGGCGCGCCCTTCGCGGACTGAAATATCGTACACCCGGCTTCCGAGCTGGGCGAATTTTTTGTTGACGCGATGTTCCAGGGAAACTTTCTCGATCATAAGTTTGGTGATGTGGGCCGCTTCCCCCGTCTTTTCAGAAACAACTTTCACCGAAGCCTTCACCGCTTCAAACGCATTGTTCAGCGCTTTCTCGGCCTTGTCGAACAGCTCTTTATTTTCCATTGCAAGGGACCTCTTCTTTACGCATCATTGATCAAATTCTTCAAGCCGCATGGTTCGGCTTATTATAAGTCAGCATTTTTGAGGTGTCGAAGAGTATTATGTGATATAGTGCGCCCGAAAAACTCCCATGAAAAGCAAAACCGTGTCCTTCCTCCTGGCCTTTATTCTCTCCTTTCCCGTGCCGGCCCAACCGGCCGAAACCGCCCTTGAAAATGCCCCCGTCTCCGGCCCGCAGCGCCAATTTTGGAACCTGGTTCTCCGTCCGGCCCCGGTCTCCGTCCCCTATGCCGCCGCGCCTCTGCCCGCCGTTCAGGTCGTGTTGTCCGCCCACGGTTCGGCAAGGGATGCCGAATGGTGTTCCGTCCTGATCCGCCGTTCCCTTCGGGACGTTCCGGCGGATGTCCCGGTTTTCATTTGGCTCGAACACGCCTACCCCGGCGGCATGCCAGACACGGTCCGCGGCCTTCAGCGAAAGATCCCTTCTGCCGCAGGCTCCGCCGTCAACTGGCAGCGGGAATTGCTCGAAAACACCCTGCCGCACGAGACGGAGATAGCCTTGAGAGATCCGTTTGAGAGGGCCCGGCGCAAAGAAGACCTTTTTCCCGAAAAAAAACCTTTCTTGAGCGATGATTTCATGCGGAAGATTCACCCGGACTTGACCGCGCTCGCGGGAAATCCCTGGAAGATCCGTATCCTGCGCGAGGAGCCGTCCTTCGAGGCGTACGTGGAAGATTTGCGGCGGGATGCCTTAGGTCGCATGACCGAATATTGGCGGGAAAAGGGGCGCAAGGACCTGGCTCTGGCCAGCCTGGCGCTCGCCTATCGCCGTTTGAAACGGTCCCTCTGGATCCGCGACCAAGCCCTGGCCGATTCGATCGCGGAAATTCAAGCCAGCCATCCGGACTCGGTCCACTTCATCGTCCGCGGACTGGCCCATATTGAAACCTTGGGAAAATCACTTTCTCTGGCTGGAATCAAGCACAAAGACTCGCTGCAAACGGGGAGGCAATCCCGGATCCAGAGCTACCTCATCCGCCACGGGGCCCTCCCGTCGGCGGAGACGGTCACCGGAATCAGCTTTCTGAACGAAGAGTTGGCGCGTTTGCGCTGAACCAGGCCCGCAATTCCCGGGTTCCCCGGCCGGCCCAAGCGGCGTTGGACTTGATCACTTCCAAGGATTGACGGACCGTCCGTTCGGTTCCCTGCACGGGATGCATGTTCAAAAAGGCGCGGACCGAACGCCACTTCTCGAGCGTCGAAAAACCCGTCACGGCGCCCTCGACGATGTGCCCGAACAGATTCACGCTCCCGCCCCGGTAACGCTTTTCCAAGACGCGCCAATTGGCCCGGACGAAATCCCAAGCGGCCTCCCGCGCCGCCGGATTCCCGCCGAATCCCCCCAAAATGACGTAAGAGTCCTGGGGCCGCACGCGCGGCGACAGGGCGAATTTGAGGATGCGCGGGATCTGTTTGGAGTCGCGGACGCGGGTCAAAGCGCGCAAGACCCGCACTTTCTCCTCCTGCATGCCCGCGGACGCATAAATTTCCAAAAGCCCCTCGTATTCCGCAGCGGTGCCGAATTCGGCGGCGATCGCGTACACGGCCTGGCGCAAATTGGGATTCAGGCGCCCGTTTCGAGTGTGGTCCAGAAACTTGCGGCGCGCGGTCTGGACGGTTTCCAACTCTCCGAAATGCCCGAGATTGCTCAGGGCCATCGAACGCAGGAGAATGTCGGAATAACGATCTTCCGGCCTTGGGTCCCAGCCCAGCCGGCGAGCGACCGGCAAAAGGAGTTTTCTTCCCAGTACCTGAAGTTCGGGAAGCGCGCGGTCGGCCGTCAGGACGTTTTCTATGTCGCGCAACATCCCGATCATGGCCGCCCAGACATTGAAATCGGTTTCCTTGCGCGCGCTCCAGATCAAGTCCAGCGCCTGTGCGGTGGTCGCGTGACCGGAACGCGTCAGGGCAAAGACGTCACTGAGTATCCCCAGACATTCGCTCACCGAAAAGGCGCGCTGCTCGAGTCTCGCCACGAGAGGCCGCAAAAGCTCCTCGGGATACCGGACCCGGTAAAAACCGGTTTGCCCCGCGTTCAGCTTGACCCATCCGCCCGGAGGCACCGGCAGACGGATCGAAGTCCGGCGGCCGCCGAGCAAGGTCAGGTGCTGTTTGCCCAGGCCTGCCCCGGTCATGGCCACGGGCACCTTCCAGCGCAAATTGTCGCGGTCTTCGGCCCCGTCGAAAAGAAAACGTGATTGTTCCAGTGAAAGCGTCAGGTTCTCGCCACGCCGTCGGGATTCGACCGACACTAGCGGGTAACCGGGTTGACGCGTGTAGGCGGCCATCAGGGAACTGACCGGCTTGCCGGAGACTTCTTCCAGCGCCCGCCAGAGATCCCCGGTGCCGGCGTTGCCGAACGCATGGCGCTTCAGATAACGCCGCAGCCCCTGGCGAAAGACCGCTTCCCCGAGATAATGCTCGAGCATCCGGTAGACGACGGACCCCCTGCTGTAAGTGATGGCGTCGAAGATCTCGCGGATTTCGTGCGGATTTTTGACGGGAATTTCGATCGGATGGGTGTTCCGCAAACTGTCCGCGCGGAGAGCGCCCAGGCATTCGTTGGCGAAATACTGGTCCCAGACCTTCCATTCCGGGAATTGCCGGTCGACGGCCTTGGGTCCCATGAAGGACGCGAAACCCTCGTTCAGCCAAAGATCGGTCCACCATTTCATCGTCACCAGATTCCCGAACCACTGGTGCGCCAATTCATGGTCAATCACTTCCGCGACGCGCTGCCGGGCGGAGGCCGAGGATTGTTTGGGGTCGACCAGCAAAGCGGTTTCCCGATAAGTCACGAGCCCCCAATTTTCCATGGCGCCGGAAGCAAAATCCGGCAACGCCACCATGTCTAGTTTGGGCAAGGCGTACGGGATGCCGAACCAGTCCGCGAAAAACGGGAGCGTGTGGAGAGCCACGTCCAGACCGAATCGGCCTTGTTCCTTCTTGCCCGGCGCGGTGTACACTCGGATCAGGACGCCGTCCCGGTCTTTGGCCTCCGAATAAACGAGGTCCGCCACCACGAACGCGACCAAATACGTGGACATCACGGGCGTGGTCTCGTACGAAATCCGCTTCTTCCCGTTTCCGGCCCTGCGTTGGGACCGGACCGGCATGTTGGAAAGGGCCGTCAGGCCGGAGGGCACGGTGAGGGTGATGTCAAACTGGGCCTTGAAATCCGGTTCGTCCCAGCACGGAAAAGCACGGCGGGCATCGGTGGCCTCGAACTGCGTCGCCGCGCCCCAGCGCTCGCGCCCTCCCGCCTCATAACGCGTCCGGTAAAATCCGTGCATCTGGTCATTCAGCTCCCCCGTGAATTCGAGCCGGAGCCGCGCGGCCTTCTGGCGCGGGATAACGCGGCCGAAGTCCAGCGTGACCGTCTCCATTTCCGGATCATAATCGATGCGGCGGGCGGGAAGCGAATCTCGGGAGCCGGCCGGGTCCAGCGAGGCCTTCACGATCTTCAGGTCGAGCGCGTGGAGCGTGATCCGGGAAAACGGTTTCAGCGCGCGAATCACGATCTCCTCGCTTCCCCGAAAGACGAAGCGTTCGAGATCAGGCTCCAGCTCGATGGCGTAAGTCACGGGAACAACGGATCGATCGAGGCGATAAGGATTCGTCACAGGCATCGGTTCCCCCATATTTCCATTTTGAGCCCCCGCTCGTCGCGTGGGGCTGGCCCTTCGGAAAGGGGCCGCACCCTTTCATAATAAATCTGCTCCGCCATCCAGCACAACGCCTGGGCGTCCAAGACGTCATCCGTCGATGCCTGGGAAGGACCGAATCCGCCCGCCCAGCGGACGGACCGGTATCCGGCCCGCGTCAGAAGATTTTGCCGGATGTTCCTTCCGGCACCAGTTCGCTTGGGCGCCGTGACGGGCGCCCCGTTGAGGAGAGAAAAGCAAATCTCGGGGTGCGCTTCCCTAAAACGCCTCTGCAAGGCCGGGGTCATCCGGCGGTCGATCTCTCTCAATTTCCGGAACAAACCGTAACAGTGGATGGAAATTCCAATGGCGGAAGGAGAGCTCGCCCGGTTGAGCTTCAAAGCGGCGCGATAAGAGGCGGCCTCAAGCGCAGGCCTCACTGGCGGCGAAAAAACACTGGTTTGGCGCGGCCGGCCCAAGAACTTCCTGGCCTCGCGATCGCAAAGACGGCCGCCGGGCTCCGCCCGATTCAAAAGGCCTATCGGCATATCCACGGCCACGATTCTGGGATTTTGCGGAAGGTCCAGGGCCTCGTCGAATGTCCTCAAGACCCGGCCGGAGATTTCGCCGGTGTCCAGGTCCTTGAGAACGAGACACCATCCCCCGCGGGCCCCGTCGATGCCCGCGACGCAGGGAGACGCGGCCCGCCCCGGCATCAGCTGGCCGCAGGCTCCAACGAAAGCATTTTCGCGCCCTTGTATCCCGGCCTCGCCTTCAGACGCTTAAAGTAAGCCTTGAGCGCGGGCATGTCCGAGACGACGTCGAAAATTTCCAAAAATTCCAGCGTGGCCACGATGGGCATCGCGGCGCAGTCGGCGAGAGAGAAGGCGCCGGCAATGAATTCCTTTTTGCCGAGGTATGCGTCCAGCCGCTTCATGGTCTGCTTCACGGCAGCCAGATCGGCATCGGCGAGGTCTTCGTGCTGCACTTCTTTCTTGAGGTAGCAATCGACCAGGACGGGATAGACATGCAGATCGCAATAATCTTCGACGAGCCGGGCCTGCGCCCGTCCGGCCGAGTCTTCGGGAAGGAGGGGCTCGGACGGGTATTCGTCATTCAAATACTCGATGATGGCGGTAGATTCATAAATCACCGTGTCTTCGTCCTTGAGCGCCGGGACCTCCCCGTTCGGATTGATCTTCAGATAATCCTCGCTCTCGAGGTCCCCGGCCTCGAAGCTCAAACGCTTGATTTCGTAATCCAAATCTTTTTCCTCGAGCACCGCCAAAACTTTTCTGCAGTAGATCGAAGGCGGCGCGTAATAAATCTCAATCATGACTAGCTCCTCATTCAACGGTTAATAAAACATCGAACTGCGGCATTATAAGGCCTCCGGGACCGTGAATCAACGATTCACTGCAGCCCCGAATCCTGAATCCGGCGGACGTCCAGATAATTTTCGAGGGTGCCGTTCCCGCGAACATGCTGTTCAAACGTCTGAAGCTCGCAGCGGAGGATGTTTTTCAAAAGATACGTCTTGCCGTCCGCGCAGCGGACCAGGTAAGGCTGGCCGGTTTTCTGGGAAAAAGAAGCGACGCGGTTCACAAAATCCTCCGCCGTCTCGACTCCCTGGACCCAATGGACCATCTTGTAGCCCAGCCAGCGGGATGCGTCCCTGCCGTTGTGCGATTCCCCGTTGCGCATGAAACTGTTTTTCGAGTCCCGGATGCGGTCGAGCAGGTAACGGATCTTCAGCCCCTCGCTGGGCACCGCCTCGGCGGGCAATCGAAGTCGGTAAACTTGGAAATCCGGCTGCGGGCTCAAAAGCACGTCTGCCGGAGCGGCAGAATACGGGTCCTTCACGGACGCTCGCGCGCAACCGTTCATGATCAGCGCTCCGAACGCAAAAAAAGATAAAATTCGGAGACAATCGAGCCGTGTTGGTCGCATGTCCTTTGCTCTCCGCTTGGCGGAAACTGACGGCTTAGAGAAACTGAGGGCGGTTGGGTTCGAACCAACGACACCCACCTTAAAAGGGTGGTGCTCTACCAACTGAGCTACGCCCCCGTCATCCACTCAGCCCTTACGCAACAAAGGCGAATCAAGATTGTTTGGATTTATCCCCGGCCCGGATGATCTCCCGGAAAAACGGGGCCTCGGGATGCTCCGGATAAATTTCCAGGGCCTTTTTAAAATATGGCGCGGCCTTGCCGTCATTGCCCAGATAATGATAAGTGGCCCCGAGATTGATCAGGGAAACCCAGTAATCGGGATCGATCTTGATGGCTTCTTCAAACGCGGCGATTTCGTCTTTTTTGTCCTGTTCGTTCCGGGTGAGCGCGTAACGGAATCGAAAGGCCATCCCCAAGAGATTATAGGCCAAAACCGATTTGGGATCGAGCTCGATCGCCTCCAGGTATTTGGCCACGGCCTCGTCGTATTTTCCGTCCTGAAGAAAAACGGCGGCCTCGTTAAAAAGCTCGTCCAGAGTTTTCGCGGACCACAAAGGGGTGGCGAGGAAACACAACAGCAGGGCAATCCCGACGGCCTTTTTCATCAAGCGGCCCGATCAGATCTCTTTGATTTCCAATTCTTTCTTCGCGAGGCTCTGTTCCACGAGCTCGATGTATTTGTCGGTCAGCTTCTGGATTTCCTTTTGGGTCTTCTGCGAATCATCCTGGGTGGCGATCTTTTCCTTCTCCAGCCGTTTGACCGCCTCATTGGCCTCATGCCGCGCGTTCCGGATCGAGACCCGGCCTTCCTCGGCCACTTTTTTGATGAAACGGGCCAGTTCGGCGCGCCGCTCGTCGGTGAGCGGCGGGATGCGCAGGCGGACGACCTTGCCGTCATTTTCGGGGGTGATCCCGAGCGGCGACGCCTGGATTGACTTCTCGATCTCGCCCAGAACGCTCGCGTCCCAAGGCTGGATCAGAATGGTCTTGGCGTCCGGCGTGGAAACCGATCCCAGGGCCTTGATGGGCGTTGGGGTGCTGTAATAGTCGACCATAATGCCTTCGACCAGATGGACCGACGCGCGCCCGGTCCTCAAGTTCTGGAATTCCCGGCGCGTGGCCTCCAGTCCCTTTTCCATGCGTGCGGTCACTTCCTGAATGACTTGCTTGAGCGTCGTGAGCGTCTGCATCTCTTTGTCCCCCTTCCCTGAAAAAAACTAAGCGACGACCTGCGTTCCGATTTTCTGGCCGGTGATGACTTTCTTGATGTTCCCTTTTTTCAGGAGATTGAACACGATGATCGGCAGCTGGTTGTCCATGCAAAGGGAAATCGCGGTGGCGTCCATCACCTTCAATTGTTTCTTGAGCACTTCCAGGTATTTCAATTTTTCAAATTTTCTGGCCTTAGGATTCTTTTGAGGATCGGCCGTGTAAACGCCGTCCACTTTGGTGGCCTTGAGGATCACGTCCGCGTTGATTTCGATGGCCCGGAGGGCGGCGGTGGTGTCCGTGGTGAAATAGGGGTTGCCTGTCCCGCCCGCGAAGATCACGACGCGCCCCTTTTCGAGATGGCGGATCGCGCGCCGGCGGATATAGGGCTCGGCCAACTGCCTCATTTCAATCGCCGTCAGCACGCGGGTGTGCACGCCCTGCTTCTCCAGAGCATCCTGCAAGGCGAGGGAATTGATCACCGTGGCGAGCATGCCGATGTAATCGGCCGTGGAGCGGTCCATTCCCTGCTCCGCCGCGGCCTGGCCCCGAAAGAGATTCCCGCCGCCGATGACCAGCGCTACTTGCACCTCAATTTCACGGATTTCTTTGATCTGATAGGCGATGGAGCGGACTTGCTCCGGGTCGATGCCGTAGCCCTGCCGCCCCTGCAGCACTTCGCCGCTGAGCTTGAGGACCACGCGCTGGTAGGCTGGGTTTGATTTCACGAACCAAAAATCCGTTTTTTGCCGCTTATCCGCCGAGTTCGAACCTGGCGAAACGGCGAATGGCGATGGGCTGACCGGCGTTGCGGCCGGTCTCCGCGATGTATTCTTTGACCCGCTGTTTGTCGTTCTTGATGAAGGCCTGATCGAGCAGGCAGGAAATTTCATACCATTTCTCGAGCTTCCCCTGGATGATCTTCTCCTGCATCTCGCGCGGCTTATTGGGCAATTCGGCGCGGAAAAGCTCCTTCTCCCGCTCCAGAAACTCAGCCGGGATCTCTTCCCGGGAGACAAACATCGGCCGGGCGGCGGCGATTTGCATCGCCACATCCTTGCCGCACTGTTGAACGGCCGGGTCGGAGGCGTTGCCTTCCACCGCGACCAGCACGCCGATCTTCTTGTTGGAATGCAGGTAGGAAGCGACGAATCCCTGCGGCGATTCCAACACCTTGCCCCGCGTGAGCACCATCTTTTCGCCCACCTTGCCCGAAAGTTCGCGCACACGGTTCACCGACTCTTCTTCGGTGACGGCGCCTTCGCCCTTGGCGCACACCTTCTTGGCGAAGTCATCGGCAAGCTTCTTGAACTCGTCCGTGCGGGCCACGAAATCGGTCTCGCAATTGAGTTCGATCACGGCGGCCTTGGTCCCCTCGGCATGAATGGCCAGGAGCCCTTCCTTGGCCTCCCGCCCTTCTCTCTTGGAAGCGGAAGCAATCCCCTTGTGACGGAGATATTCGATCGCCTTCTCGACGTTACCTTCGTTCGCCTCGAGGGCCTTTTTGCAGTCCATGATCCCCGCCCCCGTCATTTCTCTCAATTTCTTGACCTGCTCCATGGATCTCGCCTCCGTTGAATCGGTGACTCTTATTCTTTGACCTTGGAACCCTTGCGGACTTTGGATTTGGAAGGGGTACGCGCCTTGCCGAACTCATCAAACTTTTCCACCAGGGTATCGTCGTCCGCGGCCGGTGCGGCCGGATCTTCTTCCGTTTCTTCCGCGGCCTTCAGTCCGGCTTCCTTCGCCGCCGCTTCCGCATCGGCCTTTTCCTTCGCCTGCCGCGCCAATTCCTCTTCGCGGGCCAGCCTTTCTCTCTCGCGCGCCTCGGCCTCGGCAGCCACCCGTGCCTCCTCCTGGGCCTTCAGGGTCAGAAATCTTTCATGCCCTTCCGCCACGGATTGAGCCACGAGATCACAGATGAGGGTGATGGACCGAATAGCATCATCATTGCCCGGGACCACATAATCCACCAAATCGGGATCCGTGTTGGTATCGATCAACGCCACGACCGTGATTCCGAGCTTAGACGCCTCCTGGAGGGAAATAGATTCTTTGCCCGGATCCACGATGAAAACCGCCTGGGGAAGGCGCGCCATGGTTCGGACACCCAAAAGGACCTTGTTGAGCTTGTCTCTCTCCTTCTTCAGGCAGGAAACTTCCTTTTTGGTCAGAAACTGGTACGTGCCTTCCGCTTCCATCTTTTCGATGGCCTCCAAACGGGCGATGCTCCTGCGGATGGTCTCGAAATTCGTGAGCATCCCGCCGAGCCAGCGCTGGGTCACGTACGGCATGTTGCATTTGGCAGCCGCCTTCTGGATGGGTTCCTGGGCCTGCTTCTTGGTGCCGACGAACAACACGGTGCCGCCCTTCTCGGCGGTCTCCTTCAAAAAGCGGCAGGCCTTCTCCAATCCAGCCATCGTTTTTTCAAGGTCGATGATATAAATCCCGTTTCTTTGCCCAAAGATATAGCGCTTCATCTTGGGGTGCCAGTGGCGCGTCTGGTGCCCAAAGTGGACGCCCGCTTCAAGCAGCTGCTTCACATTTAAACTGACCATGTAAACGTAGTTCTCCTTTAATCTTGCAATCGGATTCCTGGTGATTTGAACGATCGAGATCCCGCGATCTACGGAAGGTCGTGAGATTTAGCCGGTGATTATAGCATATTCATCCTCCGCGGCAAGGACAAAAAAAGCTTGGCGCACAAGGGGTTAAAGATTGAATTGGAGGTCGTGAAGCCGGCGATACGGACCGTCCTCACGAAGGAGGGACTCGCTCGTCCCCTGCTGGACAATCCGGCCTTCGTCCAGGACGAGGATTCGGTCCGCCTTTTGGACCGTGGAAAGCCGGTGGGCAATCACGAAGGCCGTCTTTCCCTGCATGAGGTTTTCAAGCGCCCGCTGGACCTCCCTCTCGCTCTCGGTGTCCAATTGCGAAGTGGCTTCATCCAGAATCAGAATGGGAGGGTTCTTCAGCATGGCGCGGGCGATGGCGATCCTCTGCCTTTGGCCGCCGGAAAGGAGGAACCCCTTTTCCCCGATCCAGGAATCATACCCCTTGTCCAATTCCCGGATGAAATCGTCGGCATAAGCCGCCTCGGCGGCACGGACAATTTCTTCGAACGTGGCGCCCGGCTTGCCGTATGCGATGTTGCCGCGGATCGTGTCATTGAAAAGGACAATCTCCTGGCTCACCAATCCTATCTGGTCCCGCAGCGTCTTGACCTTGAATTCCCGGATGTCCCGGCCGTTGATCCGCAAACTCCCGCTCGTGGGATCGTAAAACCGCGGCAGGAGATTCACCAAAGAAGTCTTCCCGGAACCGCTCGCCCCCACCAGGGCAATCACTTCGCCCGCCTCCACCCGGAGATTGATGTCCTTCAAGACGTCCCGGTCTTCGACGTAGCGGAAGGAAACGTTCGAGAACTCGATTTCCCGGACGGCTTCGCGAAAAGGCACGGCGGACGGGGCGTCCTGCACGTCCGGCTCCTGATCGATGATTTCGAAAATACGGGTCCCGGCGCCGATGGATTGCTGGATGTTGCTGTTCACCTTGCTCAATTTCTTCAACGGTTCGTAAAATATAAACATGGCGCCGATGAACGCGACAAACCGGTCCGCCGAAAGATACTGCATGCCGAACCAGATAGCGATCGCAGCGCCCACCGCCCCCATCACTTCGACCAAAGGCCGCTGAATGAGCGTGATCTTGAGCATTTTCTTGAAGAAATTGAAGACGCTCTTGTTCACGGCCTCGAATTTGGAAATTTCTCTCTGCTCCATGTTGAAGGCCTTGACCACGCGGATCCCGGTAAAAGTCTCCTCCAGAATGGAGGTGATGTCGGCCGTCCGTTCCTGCATGTTGCGGGTGATTTTTCTCAGGCGTTTTCCGAGCACCGTGATGGGGATCGCCACAATCGGAAAAGTCACCAGGGCCACCACGGCCAGCTTCCCGCCCCAAATGAACGCCATGGGAATGTTGAAGATAATGATCAGCGGCTGTTTGACCAAATCGACGATGACGTCGGTGACCGAGCCCTGAATGTAGGCCACGTCGCTCATGATGCGCGAAATCATGTCTCCGGTCCGGCCATGGGAATAAAACTTTTGCGACAGCCGGATCATGTGGTCGTAGAGGTCGTTCCGGACTTTCATGACGACCCGGAGGCCGATGTTAGACATCAGATAATTGGACAGAAAGTCGAAGGCGCCCCGCAGCAAGAAAACTGCGATCACGAAAAACGGGACGATCCGGGCGGAAAATACGAGCGTCTGCTCCCCGAGATAAGGCAGGTCCTTGATGATGACTTGGCCCTGATTGAAAAAACCGTTAAAAATAACGTACAAAGCCGCCGAAACAAGGGCATTGAAAATGGAAAAGGCAAACATGGCGGCCATTGCCGAAAACAATCTAACTCTATGCGGCAAAAGATATTGCAGAAGCCTTCGGTAAATATTCATGGGCGTATCTTATCACAAGACGGTTTCAATCCCCAAGCCTTTCACAGGTTTTAACTTGTCCGGAATGGAATTTCTGGATTTTTAGTTTTAACCCCATTGTTTGTATAAACTTAGATTCATTGACTATTAAAAGCCTATCTGATATAGTCCGGCCATGAAAAAATTGGCTGTAGGGGTCGTGGGAATCGGCCATCTCGGCAAGGAACACGCCCGCATTTATTCTCAGCTTGAAAACGTCGAATTGGCCGGGGTTTGCGATCTGGATCCCGCGATGGAACAGAGGGCCCGCGATTTAGGCGTCCCGTTTTACCGGGATCACCGGGAATTGCTTCCCAAAGTCCAAGCCGTCAGCGTCGCCGTACCCACCTCCCAGCATCACGCCGTGGCCAAGGATTTTTTAGCGGCAGGCGTTCACAGCCTGGTGGAAAAACCGATCACCAGCACCCTCAAGCAGGCGGATGAACTCATCGAATCCGCCCTGGCGCACAAGGCCGTGCTCCGGGTCGGCCATGTCGAGCGGTTCAACGCCGGTTTCAAGGCGGTGGAAAAAGTCATCCGCAACATCCGTTTCGTTGAAATTCACCGCCTGGGCCCATTCACCCCGCGCATCAACGATTGCGGCGTGGTGCTGGACCTCATGATCCACGACATCGATATCCTGTTCGGCCTGGTCGGCTCCGAGATTCAGAGCCTGGACGCCGTGGGCATCAACGTCCTCACCCCGTTCGAAGACATCGCCAACGTCCGGATCCGTTTCAAGAGCGGGTGCATCGCGGACCTCACCGCCTCGCGCCTGACTCCCGAGCGGCAAAGGAAGATCCGCATCTTCCAGGACAATGCCTATATCTCTTTGGATTACGGGGCCCAGACGGCGCAGATCTTCACCAAGGACAACAACGCCATCAATCGGGAGCAAATCGACATCACCAAGGAAGAATCGCTGCGGAATGAATTGATCGACTTCGTGGACGCGATCCGTTCCGGCGCCGGCGTCGGGAACCCGGACGTCGGCGCCCGCCGCGCCCTGGAAGTGGCGCTGAAAATCATCGAAGACATCAAGCAGTATCAAGCCTCTCAGCTCGCTCAAATCCGCGGCTGAAACATGAGCGTCCCGAAGTACAGCACCGCGAGCGCCGCGTAACACGCCGTCGCCAGCACCAAACCCCAGAAGAAAAACCGGCCCGGCACGGCGCCCGCCGGAACCAATTCCGGAAGCCGCCGGTAATTCAGAAAGATCAGCCCGACCGAAAAGCTCACCGTCCCCACGAACCCGATCACGGCGCTCAAAAGGATGAGCGGCCCGGGCTCGTTGAACAAAATGGTGATCCCCGTGACGGCGGTCAGCAGAAAAACGAAGAAATAGTACCCCTGCAAAAAACTGAACCTCTTGAAGCCGGGAAAGAAATTCTGGAAGAAGTCCGTGTGGATGCGGCTCACGGCATCGAGGGTCGTGAGCCACGTGTCGGAGAGGAAACAGGCGGCGACGAATAGAAATATGAGGCGCCCCGCGACGCCCCAGCTGACTTCGAAAAAACGGGCCTGGACCACGGCGATTTCATAGCGGTCCGGCAGGATTCCCTGAGGGTACAGGAGCGCGTAGGCCAGCAGGCAGGTCATCAGCGTGGTGGCGATGTTTCCGGCGATCCCGGCCGCCGAATCCGCCGCCAGATATTTCTTCCATTTCTTCAAGCGCCGCCAGTCCTCTTCGGTCCCGGCAAACGTGAAACCGGACTGAGGGATCAGCTCCTTTTTTCCGGTGATCGGCCCGGTCACGTGGCCCATGTAAGCGGCCATGCCGGCGCCTTTTTCCCGCAGCCAGTAAGAATAAAAAAGCGTCCAGAAGCCCCCCAATCCCGCAAAGGTCACGGCCGTGAGCAATTTGGTCGCGTCCTTCCATTCCCAGGGCCGCGGGAGGGGCCATTGCGGGACCAGGAGCCCCCGGAAAAAATCACCCGCCGCCTTGACGACGTCGGCATGTGAGCAGGCGACCATCAATCCGGCCAGGGTCACGGCCGCGACGAACCACATGGTCCTTTCGATGAACCGGTACACCACCTTGCTCAACATGAGCCCGGCGAAAAAAATCCCCATGGAAAGATAAGCCCAGAAAAGGGTCTGCCCCTTTCCGCTCCACCCGTGCGGAAAATGCGTCAGGGCCGCGAGCGACGTCCCCCCCGCCCCGGCAAAAGCGCCGAACCATAGAAACGAAAGGGTCATCAGGACCCACAGATAAAGTGAAAAAAAACGGTTGAGCCGGATGAATCCCTGGAAGATGCTTTCACCTGTGAGCAGCGTGTAGGCACCGATCTGATAATTCAGCGGATACTGGAGCAGGCAGGCGGGAACCAGCAGGAACAAGAACGCGAGGCCGTATTTGGCGATCATGTAGGGCCACCAGATCAGCTCCCCGCTCCCTTGAGCCAGGGCGAGCCAAATCACGGCCGGCCCCATGGCCTTCCACATGCCGGGAAATTCGGGAACGGGTTTGGGGATCAGCGGTTCTTGGAGTTTCATTGTCAGCGGAAAGGCCGCATATTATACTATCGGCTCATCATGTCCCAACGAAAAATTTTCTTGATAGCCGGCGAAGCGTCCGGCGACACGCACGGCGCCCACCTGGTGCGGGAATTGAAAAGGCTCGATCCTTCGCTGGTTTTTTACGGGCTCGGCGGAAAGGCGATGCAGGGCGAGGGCGTGAACATTTTTTTCGACCTTCCGTCGATCGCGGCCATCGGGCTGGGGGACGTCCTGCGTCAGTATTTTGTTTTCCGGAAGATCTTTTTCCAAACGCTGGACCGGGTCCTTCACGAGATCAAACCCGACGCCGTGATCCTGATCGATTATCCCGGCTTCAACCTCCGTTTCGCCAAGAAAATCAACCGGAGGATCCCGGTGCTTTATTACATCTCGCCACAAGTGTGGGCGTGGGGGGCGCGCCGGATCAAGACCATCGCCCGCGTGGTTCAGCGAATGCTCGCCATCCTTCCCTTCGAAGTCGGCGTTTACCGCCAAAGCGGGCTCGATTGCAGATTCGTGGGGCATCCGTTGATCGACCTCGTCAAGCCCTCGCGGCCCGCAGAGGAACTTAAAAAAGAATGGAAGCTCGATGGAAGCCCGGTGATCAGCCTCCTGCCGGGCTCGCGTGAAAGCGAAGTCCGGAGGATCCTTCCCGTACTCTTGAAGTCGGCCGAAATACTCGAGCAAAAATTCCCGAATGCGCGCTTCATCCTCGGCGAAACGGGCCACCTTCCGGCATCCTTGTACGACGCCCATCTGGCGTCCAGCCGGATAAGGCCCCTGCGGCTGCGAAACCGGATGTACGACGTCTTGTCCGTCTCGGACTTTGCCTTGGTGGCCTCCGGGACCGCCACCTTGGAGACGGCCATCTCCCTCGTTCCTTTTTTGATCGTGTATAAAACGGCTTTTTCCACCTACTTCCTGGGCCGGCGGCTGATCCGCATTCCGTACATCGGCCTGGCCAACGTCCTGGCCGGAAAGAAGATCGTGCCGGAATTCATTCAGCACGAGGCGGAACCGGCCCGGATCGCGGCGGAGGCGGAGCGGCTACTGAGAGACGCGGGAGCCAGGAGACAAATGCTGGATTCTCTGCGGGAAGTGCGGAATTCGCTGGGCGAACCGGGCGCCTCCGGCCGGGCGGCCCATTCGGTGCTAGAGTTTATTTCAAATCTTTGATGATCTTGGTGTACAAATCCTGCGCGGTCTCGAGATCCGGCAGGAGGTTATAACCCTTTCGCGCCTGGATCCTCATCCTCACGGACACGGAAGAGATCTTCTCGATCTTGGCCTTCACGTCGGAATCGCGGACGGTGGCCTCAATTTCCCCCAGAGTCTTGTTCTCGCTGAGAATGGCCCCGTCGTTGGCGATCACCCGGCGCGCGGACTCCCAAGCCCGGTCATAATCTTGGTCGGTGTAGCCTTCGATTTCATCCTTGCTGATGGCATATCCGCCCGCGGCTCCGGCGCCGACGAGAAACAGCGCGCATCCCCCCGCGCCGAGGGCGAGCCAAACCAGGAAAATCACTGCCGCAAACCTTCGATTCATGACTTCAAGTACGGCAAAGAAACGGAATTCTTGACCGGGTCAATCCGCGCCGGCCGTGACGCGGTTCACGACCGTGAGAAGTTCCTGGACCTGGAAGGGTTTGGTGAGGTAGGCCGAGGCCCCCAGACGGTAGGCCTTTTCGATGTCTTCGGGGTTGGAAAGGGCGGAGATGATGACGACCGGGACGTCCTTCGTTTCGGGGTTCTGCTTGAACGCGTCACAGAACCAGAAGCCGGAGAAAAATGGCATCCGGATATCCAAGAGGATGAGGTCCACCTTCTGATGGCTGCACTTTTCGATGGCTCGAATGCCGTCATGGGCCATGAGGATGTCGAAGTGATGGTTGCTCAGAACCTCCCCGATCATGTTGGCCATATCGACATCGTCATCGATGATGAGGACTTTTTTGGTGTTCATGTCCTACAAGGATTCGCGGACCAATCCTCTCCGGTTGGGAGTCAGGTGTTTTTTGACCTTTTCGATCAGCTTTGCCCGCTCGAAAGGTTTGGCGATGTAATCCGTCGCTCCGGACTCGAAGATCCTGGCCCGGTCTTTTTCCGAGGTCAGGCACGTGAGCGCGATGATCGGCGTGAGGCGTGACTTTTGGTTCTCGCGGAGGGCCCGGCAGACTTCGTCGCCGTCCAGGTCCGGCATGAGAAAGTCGAGCAGGATGAGGTCCGGCTGCCATTCGAAAATTTTCACCCCCGCGCCGAAACCCGTGGAAACGGATTGGACGTCCCACCCGTGCGCGCGGGCCTCGCTTTCGAGCGTCATCGAAACGAGCCGGACCATTTCGGGGTCGTCGTCGACGATCAAGATTTTAGGCCGGCCGTTTCGCATCAATTCCTCCGGCATTGGGAAGTTGTAACGGCGCAGGAAATCGGCAAGGTCCTCCGGCCGCACCCGCCGGTGTCCGCCGGGCGTGGTAAAACTGGCCAGTTTCCCCTCCTTGATCCAGTTGATGACCGTGGTCGGGTAGACCTGGCAAATCCTTCCGATTTCAAATGTCGTATAGTTTTTTCTCATGGGGACATTGAAATCCGACAATGCAATTAAGTGTAGCAGTCGGCTGGAGATAATACAAATGGGCGGCCTTGAGACGCGCCCCCTGCTGTGCTATAAATAAACCATGCCAGCCGCCCCGCTCGTCAGCGTGATTCTACCCACTTGGAACCGCCGCTCCTTTCTCGAGAAAGCAGTCGAATCAGTACGTCTCCAGACTTTTCCCCATTGGGAGCTGTGGGTGATTGACGACGGGTCGACGGACGGCACGGGCGGGCTGTTTCCCGCCGCGGACCCGCGGATTCAATATGTGTATCAGGCCAACGCGGGTGTGGCCGCGGCGCGGAACGCCGGCATTCGACGGGCGCGCGGCGAATGGATCGCGTTTCTCGATTCGGACGACCGCTGGCTCCCCGGAAAGCTCGAACGTCAAATGAAGTTTCACGAAAACCACCCCCATCGAATTTCGCAGACCGACGAGATCTGGATCCGGAACGGCAAACGGGTCAACGCCATGAAGAAGCACGAGAAAAAGGGGGGGCCTATTTTCGAATCCTGCCTGAAGCTCTGTCTCATCAGTCCCTCCTGCGCCCTGCTTTCAAAGAAGTTGATCGACGAGACCGGCCTTTTCGACGAATCATTCGAAGTTTGCGAGGATTACGAGTATTGGCTGCGGGTCACCGCCCGCCATCCGGTCGGGCTCGTGGACGAAAAACTCGTCGTGAAGCACGGCGGTCATGCCGACCAGCTTTCCCGCCGTCATTGGGGGATGGACCGTTTCCGCATCCGGGCCCTCCGGAAAATCATCGACTCGGGCGCGCTCACGCCGGCCCAGAAGGAGGCCGCGTCGAACGAACTCGAGGTCAAGTGCCGGATCTATGCCCGCGGCTGTCTGAAAAGAGACCGCCCCGGCGAAGCGCGCGAATATGCGATATTTCCGGCCTGAGCGGGTCTATATCGAAAAGTCGGCGCTGGAAGACCGTCTCACCGGCGAAATCCTCTCGCGCCTTCCCGGCATTCCCCGTGAAATCGTCGAAGACGCGGCCGGCGTGATTTCCGAAACGCGCAGCGAAAGCGACCCGTTCACGTCCGGCAAGAAAAAGCTGCTGCTCCGCCGGAAAAAGGGGGATTTTCTCAAACCCTTCCCGCTGATCCCCGAGTATCTGTCCTGCCATTTTCAAATCCTGCATCTCGGCACGGGATGCGACCTGGAATGCACCTATTGCATTCTGCAGAGTTACCTCACGAACCCGCTGATCACCGTCTTCACCAACTTCGATGACATCCTCGCGGAACTGGCCGGCCGGCTGGACGCCGCCCCCGGTCAATTTTTCCGGGTCGGCACCGGCGAACTCATCGATTCCCTGTCGCTTGACCATTTGACGGAATGGAGCGTGCCGCTCGTGCGCTTTTTTGCCGGACGCGAAAACGCCGTGCTGGAATTCAAGACCAAGTCGGACAATGTCCAAAATTTGGGAAAGGCCGATCCGCGGGGCCGCGTGATCGTGTCCTGGTCCATGAACACCGAAGAAATCCAGCGGCGGGAGGAATTCAAGACCGCAACCCTGGAGGAGCGCGTCGCCGCGGCGCGAAAATGCGAGCGCTGGGGTTACCGGACGGGATTTCATCTGGATCCGCTGATCCACGCGGAAGGATGGAAAAACGGATACCGGAAGACGGTGGACCTTATTTTCAGGAACCTCAATCCGTCACGGATCGCGTGGATCAGTCTGGGGGCGCTCCGTTTCATGCCTTCCCTGAAAAAAACCGCCGAAAATCGCTTCGGCCGCACGGGAATTTTTGCGGGGGAATTCATCCCCGGCTTGGACGGAAAGAAAAGGTATTTCAAACCCATCCGCCGGAAAATGTACGAATACGTGTGCGGATTGATCCGGGAATATTCGGCGGAAGTGCCGGTTTATCTGTGCATGGAAAGCCGCGAGCTGTGGGAAGACTCCCTTGAGGTGGCGCTGGACGATTCCGTCCACCTCAAGGGATATTTGGATCAGGCGGCGATCAGGAACACCCCATCGAATTTCCGCAATTCAGGCACTTGTAGCACGAACCGCTCCTGACCGTGATGTGCCCGCAGATGTTGCAGAAGGGCGCGTCGCCCATCATTTGTGACAATTGCTCGTCCAGAACGCTCATCAGGACCGACTCCTGAGGATTCTCCGAGAATTTGAGCACGCTCGAGGAAACGGACTCGGTCACATCCGGCAGGCCGTATTTACCGTTGCCGAGTTCCGCGGATTCATTGAGTTCCGCTTTCGCCGAGTAAGCGCCTTCCCCCGTTCCGGTCTCTTTCGGAGGCAGGGCTTTGGCGGACGGCGCCTCGGGTGCGGGCAGGGCCGGCGCCACCGGGGCAGGATGATGTTCTCCTGCGTCTACCGGCTTATGGACGAAATCCGTCCGGCCGAGGTATTCCATCCCCAGAACGCGGAAGATGAAATCAACGACGGACGTCGCCTGCTTGATGTTGGGATGGTCCACCATGCCCTGGGGCTCGAAACGGGTGAAGGTGAAGACATCCACGAACTCCTTCAAGGGAACGCCGTGCTGCAATCCCAGGGAGACGGCGATCGCGAAACAGTTCATCATGCTCCGGAAAGCGGCGCCTTCCTTGTGCATATCGATGAAAATCTCGCCGAGGGAGCCGTCGTCGTATTCTCCCGTCCTGAGATAGACCTTGTGCCCGCCGACCTTTCCTTCCAGCGTCCAGCCCTTCCGCTTTTTCGGGAGGCGCTTGCGCTGCGGGGCACCGGACGCGGCCGCCGGAACGGTCTCCGCTTTGACGGTTTCCTTTTCCTGCGCGGACCGGTCGCCCGAACTCGCGTTCAGGGGCTGCGACATCTTGCTCCCGTCGCGGTACAGGGCCACGGATTTCAAGCCCAGTTTCCATCCTTCCACGTAAATGCTTTCGATATTCTCCACCGTCACCTCATTCGGCAGATTGACGGTCTTGGAAATAGAACCGGAAATGAACGGCTGCGCCGCGGCCATCATCTTGATGTGGGCCATCGGAGCGATGAACCGCTGCCCGAATTTGCCGCACTTATTGGCGCAGTCAAACACCGGCAAGTGTTCTTCCTTTAAATAAGGGGCCCCCTCGATGGTCATCATTCCGCACACCGCCTTGTTGGCCTCTTCGACCTGGTCGGCCGAAAAACCGAGGGCCGCCAGCAGGTTGAAGCGCGGGCTCTGGTATTCCGACGGCTTGAAGCCGAGCCGCCGCAACGTCTCCTCGCCCAGGTTCCAGACGTTCAGGGCGCTGGGCAAGTCGAACACCGCCGGGAGGACCTTTTCGACGTTCTCCAGGTCGGCGTCGCTGAACCCTTTTTCCTTGAGCGACGCCTCATTGATCCAGGGCGCGTTCTTCAAAGAAGCCGTCCCCGTGACGTAGATCAGGATCTCCTCGATTTCCCGCGGGCTGTATCCCAATTTCTTGAGGGCCTGAGGCACGGACTGGTTCACGATCTTGAAGTAACCGCCCCCGGCCAATTTCTTGAATTTCACCAGCGCGAAATCAGGCTCGATCCCGGTGGTGTCGCAGTCCATCAGAAGGCCGATCGTGCCGGTGGGCGCGATGACCGTGGCCTGCGCATTCCTGAAACCCGATTGCTCGCCCACAGCAATGGCGGCGTCCCAATCCTGCCGCGCGGCCTGCAAAAGCTCTTCCGGACAGAACCGCTCGTCAATGCGGTAAGCGGCGGCCCGGTGCTTGTTCATCACATGGAGGAAAGACTCCCGGTTCTTCGCGTACCCCGGAAAGGCCCCTTTGGAGGCCGCGATCTCCGCGGAGACCTTGTAAGCGTGCCCGGTCATGATCGCGGTCAACGCGCCGCAAATGGCGTAAGCTTCCTCGCTGTCATAAGGAATGCCGCTGACCATGAAAAGCGTGCCCAGGTTGGCGTAACCAAGGCCCAGGGGCCGGTAATCGTGGCTGTTCTGGGCGATCCTCTGGGTCGGGTAAGACGAGAAATCGACCAGGATTTCCTGCGCCAGGATGAAGATCCGGACGGCATGACGGTAGCCTTCGATATCAAAGGACCCGTCTTCCCGCATGAATTTCACCAAATTGATGGAAGCGAGATTGCAGGCCGTGTCGTCGAGGAACATGTATTCGGAGCACGGGTTGGAGGCGTTGATCCGGCCCGTCCCGGAACAGGTGTGCCAGTCATTGATGGTGGAGTCGAATTGCACCCCCGGATCAGCGCACATCCAGGCCGCATAGGCGATCTGGCGCATCAGATCCCGGGCGTCGTAGACATCGCATATTTCACCCGTCGTCCGGAAACGGGTCTGCCACTTGCCTCCCTTGAGGTAAGCTTGCATGAAATCGTCGTTGATGCGGACCGAATTGTTGGAATTCTGCCCCGCAACCGTGCGATACGCCTCGCCGTTGAAATCCGAAGGATATCCGGCAGCGATCAGCGCGCGGGCTTTTTTCTCTTCCCGCACCTTCCAATTGATGAAATCGCCGACCTCGGGATGGTCCATGTCAAGGCAGACCATTTTCGCGGCGCGCCGGGTCGTCCCGCCCGACTTCGTGGCACCGGCACCTTTGTCCAGCACTTCCAGGAAAGACATCAGCCCGGAAGAGGTGCCTCCGCCCGAAAGTTTTTCCTGCCGCCCGCGAATCTTCGAGAAATTGGTGCCCGTTCCGGAGCCGTATTTGAACAGGCGCGCCTCGCTCTTCACCAAATCGAAAATGGACATCAAATCATCGTCCACCGCCTGGATGAAGCAGGCCGAGCATTGCGGGTGGGAGTAGGAGTCGGCCGTCTGTTCGATGGCGTTGGTTTGCGGGTTCCAGAACCAATTGCCGCCGCTCCCGGAGATTTGATATTCATGGAAGAGGCCGCAATTGAACCACACGGGAGAATTGAAGGCCACCCGCTGGGTGACCAGTAAATAGGTCAATTCGTCCTCGAACGCCGCGGCGTCGCTCTCGGAGGCAAAATAACCGCCGAAGGATTCTCCCCCCTTACGAATGTTGTGGGCGATGCGGTAGACCACCTGCTTGACGCTCGACTCATGCCCGATCCCCGGAACGCCGGCCTTGCGGAAATACTTCGAGACCACAATGTCCGTGGCCAGTTGAGACCATGTTTTCGGAACCTCGACCTGGTCCATGCGGAAGACAATGGAACCGTCCGGATTGGTGATGACCGAAGAACGCACTTCATGCTCGAGTGTGTCTAGGGGATTGACATCGGTATGCGTAAACTTCCGTTCGATACGGATGCCCGCATTCGCCTGGACTGTTTCGGAGCGGGAAGATTTGCGTCCCTGCGGTTTGGTGGTCGAGGTTCCAGCTGTCATGCCGTTCTCCTTTTTTTGAGTCTTCCTAGGTTTCATGGGGTCCTTGTCCATTTCCGCTCAGTCCAATTTCATTATAGCATATATAGTGCTTACTGTAAGGACAACCCCTACATCTTGTGGCCTATGAAGACAATCGTCCTCTCGTGAGCACATCTTTAGTGTAAAGTTCAGACTGATTCTATCGGTTGCTGGGTCGAGATGAAGATGAATCTTGTTGGAGGGGGAGCGCCATCACAGGTTGGGTAATTCGGAAAGCCGAGCAATAAATAAATACGTTTCAGTGACCGGCCGCTTCGTCTCCGTTTTAAAGAACGAGTAGCATACAAGCGGGAGCGATTCTAATGCAGGATTTTTCTCAAGTCAAATAAATTTTGACAAAAATCACGCAAAAAAATTTTTTTTTATTTCAGCGCGCCTGCGTGGCCTGAGCCTGCTGCTCGAGACGTCTTTTTTCTTCCGCGATTCTCTCTTGTTCGCGACGGATCCTCTCCTGCTCCGACTTGATCTTGTCCAAAGTGAGCTGGAGGTCCTGAACGCGCTGAGCGGTGTCAATGGCGCCGCGGGTTCCGGGAGCCAAACCGCCCGAAGGAACGCCGACTCCGGGATTGGAAACTCCGGGAGGAAGCGCGGCGGCCGTCGCGGGGGCTGCGGGAGCCTGGGCCGTGCCGGTCGCGGATGAAATGCCGGCCAGAGAATTCACGGTGGAGCGGGTGTCCATGGCCGTCTGGACGTCGCGGACCATCTGGATGTCACGCTGGATCTTTTCCACTTTTTTCTTGAGGGCCTTCGCTTCCTCATCCGTCAATTCTTTCTTCTTCTCGTCAGAACGGGCGTCGCGGCCTTCCGGCGTGATGTCCAACACGCCTTCTTCTTTCTCGGATTCGGCCTGTTCTTCCTTTTGGGATTCCTGCGCCGGTGCCTGTTCCTGCGTGGTCACGGCCTCCTGTTGCGACTCGGACGCGGCCTGCTTGGGCTCATCCTTTTTCGCGGCGAAGAAACCGAACCCTGTCGTGAAAAAGAAAGACAGGAACAAGAAGATCGCTAACCCGGGAATTCTATTCATTTGTTTCTCCTTCATCTCGGTCTTATGGGTTTGGGGGATAAAACCTGTTGTAAACGTAAGCTATAGTATAACCTATTTTATTTGCCTATACAAAATTCCCTAAAAACCACGTCCAGAAGGTCTTCCGTATATATTTCGCCCACAATCTCGCCCAACCGGTCCATCGCTTCGCGCAAGTCGAAGGCGATGAACTCCAGCGACAGCCGCTTTTCAAAACCTTCCCGGGCCTTCCGCAGCGCCTCGCGGCACTTCTCCAGGGCCTGCTTGTGCCGCACGCGCGTGACCGCGACGCCCTCGCTTTGAAAGCGCTCGGCGGCCGCGGTCTCCAGGATGCGTTTTTCCAAGTCCTTGAGACCCTCTTTCGTCCTGACGGAAAGGTACACCGGCCGGGCCTCCGGAGAAAAAACGCCCAAGTCCGCCCGGTCTTCCCCGCCCGGCAGATCAATTTTATTTACGACCAATATGTATTTTTTCTTGCGGATTTCTTCAAAAATTTGCAAATCTTCCGCCGTCACGCCGGCCGGCGCCTCGAGCATGAAAAGCACCAGTTGGGCCTCGGCCAGGTAGCGCCGGGTCCGCTCGACGCCGAGGGCCTCGACCGCTTCCGTCCCCTGCCGGATCCCAGCCGTGTCCACGATCCGGACCAAAAGCCCGCCGATGTCCAACTGCTCCTCCAGCGCGTCCCGGGTGGTACCGGGAAGGTCGGTCACGATGGCCCGGTCGCGGTCCAGCAGCGCGTTCAACAAGGAAGATTTGCCGACATTCGGGCGCCCCGCGATCACGCACAAAACACCGTCTTTGAGCACCGCGCCCCGCTCGTACGAGTCCAGCATGGCCGAAATCTTTGCCGATGCCCCATTCAATTTCTCGAGAAATTCGGGCTGCGAGTAAACTTCGAGATCGTCCTCGGGAAAATCCACGTAAGCTTCGACATGCGCCGCGATCTTGAGCAGGTCCTCTCTCAATTTGCGGACTTGCCGGGAAAACTCTCCCTGCAATTGCCGGCAGGCCTGTTCCCGGGACAATTCCGTCTTGGCCCGGATAAGGTCCATGACCGCCTCGGCCTGGGCAAGATCGATGCGGCCGTTGAGAAACGCCCTCTTGGTGAATTCTCCCGGTTCCGCCTGCCGCGCCCCGGCCCGGATCAAGGCCTGCAAAATCTCCTGCAGCACCTTCATGCCTCCGTGAGCGCTGATCTCGACCACATCTTCGCCGGTATAAGATTTCGGGCCCCGGTAGAACACGCCGATCACTTCGTCCAGGACCTTGCCGCGGCCATCTTTGACGAGGCCGAAATGCACCGTGTGGGACGGGAATTCGCGGAGGCGCCGGCCGGAGCGAGTTTGAAAAAAATGGTCCGCGATTTCCAACGCCCGCCCCCCACTCAGCCGGATCACGCCTATTCCTCCCTCGCCCACGGGGGTGGAGATTGCGCAAACGGTGTCTTCCCCGGTCCCCTTCGCCATGTTAAAGCGCTCCCGCGGTCTGGGGCGCGGCCTCGAAAAGAGTTTCGGCCTCGCCGACCAGAAAAAGCGACCCCGTCACCAGGACCAACCCCTTCTTCGTGCCGTTCTCCAGTGCCCTTTGCAGGGCTTCCTTGAGCTCCGGAGCGCTTTCCACGCGTTCCGCCGCACCCCGGACCCGCTTCAAAATCACCTCAGAAGGACAGGCGCGCGGCGTCTTTGCTTCCGTAACGATCAGCCTTTGGGCCCGAAAAAGTTTGATTTCCCGGGCGATGCGCGAAAGGTCTTTGCCTTTCGACAACGCCAAGATCAGGACAATTTCCCGGTCCGGATACAGCGCCTGCACCGACTCGCGCAAGGCCCGGAAGGACGCGCCGTTGTGCGCCCCGTCGGCGAGCACCAAAGGATGGCGGGACAAGGTTTCGAAGCGGCCGGGCCAGCGGGCGCGCTCGAGGCCGGAGCGAATCGCTTCCTCCGAGATCCGGAAACGTTCCTTCTGGCGAAGCAAGAGGGCCGCCTGGATGGCGCTGGAGGCGTTGTCGATTTGAAAGAGGCCCGGGAGGGAAACAAATATTCCTCCCAGGGCTTCGCCTCCGCCCCGGAAATCAAAGATGGACCCCGCCTCGCCGGCACCCCGGACCGACACCCCGAAATCACGCCCCTGATAATAAATGCGCCCGTGCTGGCGGTCCGCCCAACGGTCGAACACGCGTTTCACAAGCGGGGCCTGCCGGCCGCTCACGAGGGTCCCTCCCTTTTTCAGGATGGCGATTTTTTCGCGGGCAATCGCGGAGAGCGCAGATCCCAGTTTGTCTTGATGGTCATAGCTCACCGGCGTGATCACGCACATCAGAGGACGCACGATGTTGGTGGCGTCCAACCGGCCGCCCATGCCGACTTCCAGCACGGCGATTTGGACGCGCTTGCGGAAAAAATAACAAAAGGCGGCGGCGGTCAGCAGTTCGAAAAAAGTGACCGGGCCCAGGCGCGAAGGGAGCCGACGCGCGGCCAGGCGGCGCCGGATCTGAGTGAGACAGGCGGCGAACTCGCGTTTCGATATATTTTTGCCGGCCACGGAAATCCGCTCGAGCGGCTCCCGCAAATGCGGAGACACGTAGAGGCCGGTGCGGTACCCCGCCTGGCGGAGGACCGATTCGAGAAGACAGGCGGTCGAACCCTTGCCTTTGGTGCCCCCCACCAGAACGCAGCGGAGCTTTTGCTCGGGGTGGCCCAGCATTTTCAGCAGGGCCGCCATGCGCACGAGATTGAGGTCCCGGCGGTAGGAATAATCCGTGACGACTTCGTAATTCAGAAAGGAATAGAGATATTTGAGGGACTGCGGGTAATCCATGGCCGCCTAGTGCCGGAAATGCCTCTCCCCGGTAAAAATCATGGCCAGGCCCATCCGGTCCGCGGCCTCTACGACTTCGCGGTCCCGGATGGATCCGCCGGGCTGGACGATGGCGCGAATGCCCGCGGCGGCCGCGACTTCGATATTGTCCGGCATGGGAAAGAAAGCGTCACTCGCCAAGAAACTCCCGCGGGCCCGGTCCCCGGCCTTTTGACAGGCAATGCGCACCGAATCCACGCGGCTCACCTGCCCCGCGCCGATGCCGACGGTACGGCCGTCTTTTGTGAGGACAATGCCGTTGGACTTCACGACTTTGACGCAACGCCAGGCGAAGAACAATTCTTTGAGCTCCGCCGCGGTGGGCTTCAGCCGGGTGACGGGCTGGATTTTCTTGCGGAATGAGTTCCACTCGCCCCGGAGCGGACGGTCCGCGTCCTGGACCAGAAGCCCCAGCTTCGAAAAACGATAAGCGGCCGGCGTTTCTCGCTCTTTCTGGACCACGATCAGCCGGAGGTTTTTTCGCTTCCTGAGCTCTCCCAAGGCCTCCGGCGAAAAAGAAGGCGCCGTGATCACTTCCAGGAATCCGAGTTTTTCAAGAATGACCCCGGCAGTCGCAGCGTCACAGGGCTGATTGAGCCCGACGATTCCCCCGAAGCTAGCCTCGAGATCGCAATCGATGGCCGCCCCTGCCGCATCGGCCAACGCCTCTGCCACCGCCACGCCGCACGGCGTATTGTGCTTGATCACCGCGGCAGCCGGTTCCCCGAATTCCTCGACCGTGTCCTGGGCCGACTCGATATCGAGCAGGTTATTATAGGAAAGCTCCTTTCCGTGCAACTGCCGGAAGGAATAGGCCTGTCCGCCTCCGATCCCGCCATGATACAGGGCGGCTTTTTGATGGGGGTTTTCGCCGTAACGGAGATCGGCCGCTTTCTTATAAGGAAGGGTGAGCTTCTCCGGAAACCCGGCCGCTTTCCGGCGCGCGCCCAGATAGCCTGCAATGATCGAATCGTAGCGGGCCGTGTTTTGGAACACTTTGCAGGCCAACCGGTAAAGGGTGTCCTCCGAAATCCGCCCGCGGTTCCGGGCCAGTTCTTCGAGAAAGGAAGCATAATCGGCCGGATCGCAAAGAACGGCCACCGATTTGAAATTCTTGGCCGCGGAACGAAGCATGGTGGGGCCGCCGATGTCGATCTCCTCCACGGCCGCCTCGAGTTTGAGCTTCCCGGTCCGAGTGGCCTCCTCGAACGGGTAAAGATTGACCGCGACGAGATCGATCGGGAGGATGCCGTTCCGCGAGGCCTCGCGGACCTGGCTCTTTTTCTCGCGGCGGTAGAGCAGCCCTCCGTGGATTTTGGGATGGAGCGTCTTCAGGCGCCCCTCGAGGATTTCAGGAAAATGAGTGAAGGAGGAAATCGGTACGGCCGCGATTTTCTTGGATTTCAGCAAAGCGAGCGTGCCGCCCGTGGAGATGATCTCCACGCCGTATTTTCCGAGTCCTTGCGCCAGCTCCGCGATTCCCGATTTGTCCGAAACGCTCAAGATGGCCCGTTTGATTTTAAGCATGATGACGTTTCCTCTCCTTTAGATATCCCGCAACCGCGCGCTTGAATGCCTGATGAAGCCGCCGCGTCCAGACGCCGGGGACCGCCGCGCCGATTTTCCGTCCGTCCATCTCCCGCACGGGAATGATCTCGCCGGACGTGTTGGTCAAGAAAACTTCCGCGGCGTTATAGAAATCGTGCCGCGTCAGGGGCGTCTCTTCGCAGCGGAGCCCCGCCGGGGGCGCCACCTCGAGCACCACGCGCCGGGTCACGCCTTCCAAGATCGCCGCGGCGGGAGGGGTCCGGAGCACCCCTTCCTTGACCAGGAAGATATTGCTGGTACGGCATTCTTTGACGCACCCATCGACGCCGACAAAAACCACGTCAAAGATGCCCGGAGGCATTTCCAGGGTGGCCAGCATCTGCGCGCCGTAATTCGACGTTTTCGCCTCCGGATAAAGCGCGTGCGACAGCGATTTGCGCACCGTCGCCGTCCTCAGGGTCACGCCCTTGACATAGACCTCTCGCGGCCACACGCGATGAGTCACCGAAATATGGAGACCGGCCGGCGACAGCGTGATCCGCAGGAAGGCCTCTTTTTTACCCGAATCCGCAAGCGCGCCGTACAGGGCGCGTTTCAGAGCGTCCGGCCCCGACGGGACCGCGAGGCCGACTGTCCGGGCCGAAGCCATGAGCCGCCCGATGTGGTCCTCGATCCGGAAGATACAGCCCCGATAGCTCCGGCAACTCTCAAACACCGAAACCGTTTCCTGCGCGAAAACATCAACCGGCAATTTTACCATGAATCCCCAGGGCTTCTAACAGCGCTTTTGCCTTGTGCAGGGTCTCTTCATATTCCCGGCGGGGCACGGAATCATGAACGATCCCGGCGCCGGCCTGGATGCGCCCGCGCTGGCCTTCCAGCACCAGGGTGCGGATCACGATATTCCAGTCCATGTCCCCGTTAAACCCCAGATAGCCGATGGAACCGGTGTAAAGTCCCCTTCCGCAGGGCTCCAATTCACGGATGATCTCCATGCAACGGATCTTCGGACAGCCGGTGATCGTGCCGCCCGGAAACACCGCTTTCAGAAGGTCGAAGGCGTCCTTGCCCGCCGCGAGCTTCCCCGTCACGTTGGAGACGATATGGAACACGTGCGAATATTTTTCGAGGGTCATCATTTCGTCGACGCGGACGCTGCGGTATTCGGAAACCCTTCCCAGATCGTTCCGTTCGAGGTCGATCAGCATGAGATGCTCGGCGCGCTCTTTCTCGTTCAGGAGAAGCTCCCGCGACAAACGCCGCGATTCCCGGCGCGTGCGCCCCACCGGGCGGGTCCCCGCGATCGGACGCGTTTCGCAGGACCGGCCCTCCAGCCGAATCAAACGCTCGGGAGACGCGCTCGCCACTTTGAGCCGGCCAAAATCGAGATACGCGGCAAACGGCGAGGGATTCCGCCGGCGCAGTTTCTCATAAAGCCGGAGCGGATTTCCCGCCCACTCGAAGGAAAAACATTGCGAGAGATTCGCCTGGTAAATGTCTCCCTGGCGGATGTAGCGCTTCGCCCGGACGACCATGCGCTCGAAGCCGGCGCGGGTGAGATTGGAACGGAGCCTCGCGTAACGAAAATGCCCGTTCGACTCCGGCTCCGTGGGAGTCGCGAGCCGGGCTTCCAGGGCGTCGAGGCTCTGCCGGGCGCGGCGAAACGCGGCGGCGAAGGAGCCGTCCAGCCGGGGCAGGAGATTCGTCACGAGGAAGGCCTTCCGGGCTCGCAAATCGAAAGCAATCACGTCCCTCATGAGGAAAAACAGCCCCTCGGCCGAATCGTAGTTTAAAAACCCGACGGCGCCCCCCGTGAAAAGCGCGCCCTTCCCGGAGCGGGAGGAACGCCAGGGAGAAAATTTTTCGCGCAGCCAATCGAAGGCGCCGCCCGGAGGCGCCTCGGACAGATCGGCCGAGTCAAACGGATGCAGGGCGATGTAGGAATGGGTCGCCGTCTTGGGATGAAAGCGCGGGCTGTCGAGAAAGGCCGTCGGGCCGTCTCCGTGGAAACGTTCGTAGACGCGAAAAGGGTCCCGGAACGGGATCTCGCGGGTGAAGGGGACGACTTCGCCCCGCTCGTAAAGCGTCCGGATTTTCGAAACCGGTGGGAACAACTGGCAACCTCAGAATGAATCAGCCCTGGCCGGATTGATCGCCGGGGGTCTTCTTCAAATACTCCAAGAAATCGGACTTCGTCGAAAGGAGGAAACGGCTGCCCTTTAAAGTTTCAGGATAAAGTTCGAGCGTCTTCATAAAAGTATAAAATTCGGTGTCCTTGGAATAGGCTTCCGCGTAAATTTTGATGGCCTCGGCGTCGGCTTTCCCCTTGATCTCCTGGGCCGTCCGGTAGGCCTCCGACTGGATCTTCTTCAGTTCCCGCTCCTTCTGCCCCTCGATCTCGGCGCGGACCCCCTGCCCTTCGGAACGGAGCTGTTCCACGGCCCGTTTCCGCTCTGAGATCATGCGTTCATACACCTTTTGCCGGACGCGGTCGACGTAATTGAGGCGCTTGATGCGGACGTCCACCAGTTCGATCCCGTAATCATTGACGATTTCCTTGGCCTTGAGAAGAATGGCGCGGGTGATTTCATCGCGGCCGATGCTGATCTTTTCCAGCCGTTCTTCGCTCGCGATGTCCTCTTCCGTCTGGACCAGGGAGACGATTTGGTTCGTGCTGCGGACAATGTCGAGAAGATTGTGGCCGGTGATAAGGTCTCGCGTCATCCCGTCGATGATGTCGTCGAGGCGGGACTGGGCATGGTTTTCGGTGCCCATCGACTGCATGAAAAGGAGCGGATCCACGATCTTCCAGCGGCCGGTCGTGTCCACCCAGATAAATTTCTTGTCCTTGGTCGGCACCTCCGTCGGATAGCCGTCCCATTCGAGGATTCGTTTCTCGAAATAATTCGCCTTCTGGACGAAGGGCACCTTGAAATGGAGCCCGGCCGTCTGGACGGCCTTCCCGATGGGCTCGCCGAATTGCGTGATGACCACCTGCCGGGTTTCGTCCACGATGAAGCCCGCGTTGAAGAGAATGAGCCCGGCGACGATCGCGATAAAACCCAGCAAGCCGCTAAGCTGTTTCACGGGCGGGCCCTCCCTTTTTCTCCGACAAGTCCAGCAGGGGGAGCAATCCCTTCACGTCCTCATCCAGGATGAATTTCTCGCTCATCTCGGGCCAAACCTTCTGCATCGTTTCCAGGTAGAGCCGTTTGCGGGTCACTTCCTTGGAGTCCTTGTAGGCGTTCCAGATCTCGGTAAACTTTTCGGCGTCGCCGCGGGCGCGATTCACGCGGTCGAGCGCGTAGCCCTCGGCCTCGCGGATGACTTTATCCGCCTGACCGCGCGCCGCCGGAATCGTCCGGTTGTAATCTTCCCAGGCCTGATTGATCGCCTTTTCTTTCTCCTGTTTGGCCTCGTTCACCTCGTTAAACGAAGGCCGCACGGGATCGGGCGGGGTGACGTCTTGCAGGACCACGTTCGTGATGAGCATTCCCGTTTCGTAGCTGTCCATGACTTGCTGGAGCTTTTCGGCCACTTGGTGGCTGATCTTCTCGCGGCCCACCGTCAGCACTTCATTGATGGAGTTATCGCCGATCACGAGCTGCATGATGGCCTCGGACATGTTCCGCAGCGTTTCCTGGGCATTCCGGACTTTGAAGGCGAAAAGGACAGGATCCTTGATCTTGTACTGCACGATCCATTCGACTTCGGCCACGTTGAGGTCGCCGGTCAGCATCAGCGACTCCTGCGCGAACATATTAGATTCGGCGTACAACCCCCGCTGCCGGTTGTCATTCTCGCCCCGCAAAAACGTACTCCGGACGCCGGCCTGCATCGTC